>JBIOXM010000001.1:0-3782 GCA_044869655.1 Nitrososphaeraceae archaeon
GAACTTCAATGTCGGTACCATTCTGAACAACAATCGGCTCATAAATTAATCCCCGTTCTGCTAGCGTGTCGATGAGAATTTGGAGATAATCCAAGGTAATATTAGTTGCAGGTGTCACAGGACCGTCAGAGGGAATCTGTGTTCTAAGTAATATTACTTCTTGAAGACCGATCAGATCAGGTCGAGTTTCCTGAATTTTATCTGCAATTGAATCAGCTCTTTCTCCGATGTTTGTTGCTTGGAATCTATTATATGCTGAACCGACAGCGGTAACAAATTCAGATGGCGTAGTAGCATTGAATAGTGGTGAGAGATCTGCACCTTGATAGATATTCCAAGTCATCAATGTAAATGGTGGTAATATAGCACAAAATTTGGGAGAACTTACAAAGAATCCTTGAAATTGACCTTTTTGACATTCATATTTATTTACATCCGTTGGATAATCCGATGATGATGGGGATGAGGGAGAGAGTGGATAATAATTATTGTAAGAATAGCTATTGTCATTGCCTTCTTCTTCTTCTTCATAGTTTATTGAAGGGGAATAGTGATCTGTATAGGGTTGCTCATTGTTATAATAATTCTGTGCCACCACTCCTTGAAGAGTCATCATGTTTGTAGCTCCAAAGATTGTAATTGCAAGTGATAATAATTCTGTTATAGTTAACTTGTACATAATAAAAAATTATTACAAAATAATTATATATGAAATACTACACATATTTTTGATTCTTCTTAAGTAAATAATATCTTATGGATAATCCTAAAAATTAATATATATTATGTTACCGAACCTTGCTATAATGAGAATTCTAAGCATTAACTCTAAATTTAATCTTGTTCTTATAATAGTTCTGAATTATTTGTTGAAAGAATACAAACCAAAAAAATCTCTATCACTGGTAAATTTTATACAGAGGGCATTTAATAGATTATAATTAGAACTCAATCTAGAACAACAAGTTGCGAGAAATTCTTTAATTTTATATTATAAGAGGTCTTATGATTGTTGTCTTATAACGTTTTAGTATCTTTTATGAGAGGAAGAGTAAATCCAAATTCTGCTCCTATTCCATTATCATTGTTCTTTCCTTCTATTTTACCGCCATGAGCTTTAACAATATGTTTAGAGATATACAATCCTAAACCTAGTCCTTCAAATGATTTTGTAATAAACTTTGAAAACATATTTGGTAATATTTCTGGATCTATTCCATCTCCGGTATCCTTTACAGTGACTAAGGCATAATTATTATTATCGTTATTATCATCTTCTCTCTTTTCAATGGAAATAAATATTGCATCTTTTTTAGTAAATTTAATAGCATTACTTAGAAGGTTAGACATTACTTTAGAAATTCTTTCTTTATCAGCTTCTATTAACAAAGGCTCTTTAAATGGATTAAAATATAACTTGACCTTATGATTGTTACTTATAATAAGAGTATTATAATCATCTATAATATTTGTGATCACATGATTTAAATTTAATTCTTCTTTGTTTAGTTTTAGTGGCTGACTTTCAATTTTTGTAACATCTATTATATCATCTACAAGTCGCTGCAATCGCTTTGCATTTCTAGCGACAGCATCTAGTAATTCACGTTCTTCAGGATTATTTTTTATTTTCGAAGAAACAATTTCAGTTAAGCCAAGTATTGGTTGAATGGGAGTACGGAGTTCATGAGCTGCTAAATTAATGAATTCCTTTTGCATTTTGTCATGCTGCTTTAGCTGTTCATTTGCTTCTTTAAGTTGCTTATACAATTCTGCTTGTATCCAAAGACTTTCAAATATAGAAGCATATGATAAAGCAATATACTTGCTATTAGAGTATGCAGCCAATCCTGATGCATCATAAGAATTATCCTTTGCATCATCCCTTGTTTCTATAATTAGAGATTCTTTTTTATCAACAATTACAATTCCGATGCTTGTATTCAAGCTCATATCAATACCCTTAATGTCTATCTCAGGGAAAACCAACACTACTTCATTTAATACCTGTCTAATTTGGTTCTCGTCAGCATGGATTAAGATTCTAACCTTTACACCATGTTCTACTACTTGTTTGAATAGATGCATTATACCCATACGTGTTTGACGTCGAAATGCATGAATTGAAGGAAATATTCTTAGTACTTCGTGTTCTGCCGATTGTATTAGTTCATATGCTAGCTTTATTGATTTTCTGGGATTCCGAATAATCTCTATTTTAGATGATGATCTAATTCCTTCCTCCTCTTCTTTCTTTTCTTCTACTACTATTCTGGTTTTAGTAACTAATTTAAGTAACGTAGAATATACTTCTTTTAGTAGCTCTCCTCGATATAATTTCATCATTTTTTTCTTCATCTCTAAGCTTGCTGTTTACAATTGCTATTTTTCCCGACTTGAATATACATACAAGGCTTTATTGTAATATCATCATTAAGGATATATACTGTAAAGTACAATGCTGATCCAAGAGAAATGTAACTCATTGTAGAGCCAAGGATTGAGTATATGATTTGGTTTAGATTTTCTAACATAAACTAAATAGTATTATAAATTGATGAATATAAAGTTCTTCATAAAAAAACTAATCATTTGGAAAGTAATAATTAAGACTTTAACATTGTTTAATTATGATATATAAAACAAGGGCTAGATTTGTCAAATGTAAGTTATCTATCAAAAATATTTTCGTATGTTTTGATTTGACTATTATTTATCTTTATTTAGGAAATCTTCTATAAAATTTGAGTTAATTCATCATATTGTTCCTCCTTTTGAATATGTCATAATATTTTTCATCTGAATTTTCTTTTGAACTACAAAATTGTGTCAAAGTCAATTTCTATATAAAAAATATTTATAACTTTGAGGCGCCGAAAAATTTTCTATCAATAACCGTCTTTAAGTTTTATTATTAGTGAATTTATTTTATTTATTACTACTTTATTGCCACTATTATTTTGAATTTTGAATGTGGTTTTCTATTACTATTGTTTTTATAATATCATATATTTAGAAAAAATATTATCAATCATAATTAATAATAATGTTTATTCAATTATAAAAATGAATTTGTATGACTTCGCTAGAATATAGAATTTGAATTCAGATATATTTTTTTTCTATAATGAGAATAATTGGTGCCAATAACAAAAACTTTATTTATTATATTACCAAAACCTGCTATAATGAGAATGTCTTTTGAAATATTTCTTCGTTTTTTGTTTAAATGGTATAATTAGATTATGCCACCATATCTTTGGATAATTAGGACATTGCTCCATTAATTTATCATAACATTTTATATCCTCTTTTCGTTGTAATTTATATGGAATATTATTATTATTATTATTATTATTACCATTGTAAAACCATTCTGATAAAATGCGCATACTTAATAACTTTGAATACTATAAGAAAATTATTTTAAAGAATTTAATTATTTTATATATAACTATCCTAGTTTTCTTTTATATATTAACAATACATTTGTACTATCATATTCTATTTAATTTTTTCATTCATTTAAATATATTCAAAGGCAAATTATAATAATAATTTCATATGATATACTCTTTTTAAAATAAAATTGTTTCTATATGAATATCTTTTTTCTTACAAATATAACATCGATTACCATTATTGAATTTGTCTTCTAATATAGTAGCAAACCAATAACACGACTCACAGAATGCAAATTTACAATTGTGTTTGTGATAATAACTTTTGATTACACTACTAATAATTTGTTTATTATACATTTTTTAATATCAACTCCTCTG
>JBIOXM010000002.1:0-3924 GCA_044869655.1 Nitrososphaeraceae archaeon
GATGCTGAAATTAATATTGTCAGTTTAACCTTAGTTTCAGAAGATGGAAGAAAGGAAACTATTCGAGCATATGGAGAAGAATCTCACAAACTAAGAGAGTACATTCGAAAAAATGAACTCTTTCAGAATCGAGGAGTATAACAATAACAAAAAACTAAACCCATTGATTACAAAATATAACAGTAATATTTTTACAAATTAATAAGAAAATAATAATGTATTACATTTTATTTTATTTGCAAGATCTCCTATATTCTAGTTAAATATTTTATTCTATTTTTTCTAATACAATATAATAATTTTAATGAACACTGAGTAACTAATAGATAGTTATACAAGTAATGCATAATCTTTATTGTTAGAGTAATACTATTTTTTCTTCCTTAAACTAAATACTACTCTAAGAATTTAAATAAACTACAATCACTTTTACCAGAAATGAGTAAAGAATTTTTATATGACATCTCATTATATTCATGCTTGGATGCATATTTAGAAGAGGAACTTTATGACATATTGACCTTTTGTATTACAAATTCAAATGAAACAGAAAAAATTCAATCAAAAAAAGAAAGATTTTTTGAGATTGGCCAAGAGCTTTATTCTGATGGCGGAATTGATGCTTTGGAAAATATGTTCTTTACATTAAATAATAGAATAGAAGGAGAGATAAATACAGATGCTAATAAGTACAAATCATGGTGGAACGGAATAACTGAAAAATGGAAGTTTTAGATAAAGCCATGTTATATTTTAAAAGTTATTTTAATATATTTTAATTGATAATCCAAATAATTAACGGTTACCGACCGATATTGAGAAACTCTCATCAATTTATTTTACTGTTCTTGTTTTTATAAAATAAAATATTTTTTTTGATATAATGTCTATTTGTTTTTGAAATCCTAAAAAAAATAAAGTTACTGAGATACCAAGCAATATACCAGCAACTATATCAAGTGGATAATGTAACCCCAGATATAATCGGGAAAAAATTACTAATCCAGCTTCTATGACCAACAATAAAGATATAATTTTGCGTCTTAAGTTACCACGATATAAACATGCGACTCCAGTTGCACCAGCTGAAACTATTAATGCATGACCTGAAGGATATGATTTTTCCGATTCTTCTACTAGATACATATTGTTAGCTAATTCTGGTCTCTCTCTATCTATTACATTCTTAATTTCTCCACCTACCAGTAGTAAACTTATGATAGCTAACCCAGTTATAATGGCAGTTTTTCTTCCTACTACACCTCCAAATAGAAACAGTGCAATTAATACAGGTCCCCAGATATACTCTCTTCCATAAGAGGTTACAATGATCATAAATTCATGTAAATAATTATTTAATGAATTTTCAGAAAATAATGCTTTTGCAGAATTATCTAATATTATTAAGGGATGATCTTTTTTAAAATTTATTGAAAGTAGGAATGCCGTCAGGAATAAAAAAGAAATGAAAAGGATAAAACATGCGATAAAGTAAATATTAATCATATATATTAACACTTCAAGAGGTTTTTAATATTTTTGTTAATTTATCAAAAATCTTAGTAAAAAAGAGAAGTGATAATCATAGAGTTTAAAAAAAAGTGATCTGAATTTTTAACTTTAATACTTGATTTACTGTTCCGTTATATCTATTCCTTATTGAACTGCAATTATTATGTATAAATTGAGTGTTGGTTTACTAATGCATTTCTTGTAATCTATAACTTGTTATCCAACAAGTTAGTTATAATTATAAAAAAATCTCTAAGAACATAAAATAAAATAAAGTTAATATTTATTTAGTATATCATATGACAATATTACAAGATGACATAAATGAAATAACATCAATATTATGCAAGACTTTTGAAATAGCCGGTATTGAGAGAAATTATGATGATTCATTTGGTAAAATTGGAAAAATTCTTTATCGTTATGGAATATACCATAATCCAAAAGAATTACGTATTGTATTTACTTTATGTATGCAACAGTTTTTTGAGTCTATTCCTCAAGAAGAGTGGAAATTAAACGATCCATCTTTTGTTAAGAATTCTGAAAAATATGCTATTGAAAAATTTAAAGAATGGTTTATAGAACAGGTAACATAATATAATTTTTCGCTCAATCTTAAGCTATTAATACATGCACTTTACTTTTGAAAATTTGTCATTTTACTAATTTTTTATTTTATGAAAATAGACAAAAGATTCTCAAGATATACTACGTATTAAAGAAGTAATCTCTTAGATTCTATAGTAATTATAAATTAAAAAGCTTTATAATATGTTTAATTGATCCTCAAATATTATTAATATAATTTTTATATAACATGTTATACACTAAAAAATATGAGTCATTTAAATGGTAATACAGATAGTAATCAAGATAGCCGAGGTGGCCAAACTACTCAATGGGCAGACTTAATTAGTACACTTTTTGACCGATTGACAGGTAAAGAGGCAGTAATAACATATGAATTTGATAATCTTATAGTAGACATACCCAAAGCTGCTGGTCCTGGTGGAAAGGAACTAGGGTCTGCTAAATGGACAATAAATGGAAAATTAATAATAAAAGCTGAAGCACATTCTCAAAGTAAATATTAACGGATGATTTTTCATTGCCAGATTGGGATAACATAGTAAAATCAAAGAAAAATGTACGCTCAAAAGATAATACTTCAATAGGAAATGTAATTGCTAATTATAAAGATCATATACTTGTTATAGATGATATAAATAATCATACATATAAAATTCCCAAATCCCATATAGAAAAATACGATGGATCTGAATTATATTTAAGTATTAATCATCAAGATTTAAAAATATTAAACGAAGACTTTCACAAATTTAATGAGCCAAAATCTATTAATGATGTCTTTATGGATGTATTTGTTAAAGGATTAAGTTATATGAGTGGAACTATCAAAATAGCAATTAAAAATAATGATTCTTTAAGAATAGAATCTGAAGATAAAAATATAAAATTACATATAATGGATCCATCAATTTTTGATATTCCTCTAGAAACAGTAAAAGACAATAAATTTGATTTTTTAAAATATATTAAAGAAGCTAAAGAATTTGCTCATAAACTTTCAGAAAATGAATTGACTTTGTTTATACTTAATAAAAACGATGAAAATGCAATTACATTAGGAAAAAATGCAAATCCTTCTTTCTCTAAATTAATTACAAGAAGTGATGATATTCAGATTAATAGTGTAAGAAAATCCATTAAACTAGCATCTGATATCAATAAAGACGAAGAAAAAAAATAATCGTTGATTGGATGCTATAAATAGATATATTTAGCTAATTATATCAATAACATTATATTTAATGAGTCGATCTTTATTTTTTCTTAAAATTAATCCATTTATATTCCGTAAAAATTTGTTATTTAATTCACACTTGTTTACCGAATGTAATAGTTCATTTGGTTGATATACATACATTTAAATAATTATTTTATACATCACACAATTAACTCTGTTAAAATGTATATATTATTCTACTTAAAAGTGAAACAATATTAAATATTAAATGCAACATCAATATGTAGTAATATTATAATAATAAGATAATATAATCACAATGAAATTTTGTCTTGAGATTTGGGGGACAAACTATGAAAAAATCAAAGATACCTGTATATTTGCTGAAAAATTAGGATATGATGGTTTTTTTTATGGTGAATCCCTAACAGATATTGATTTGGATTGCTGGACGGTATTATCATCATTAATTAATGTTACAAGTAAAATAAAGATTGGACCTGTAATAACATACCTTTTTCCACAATATCGTAATATTACTTTACTAGCTAAACAGGCAATGACATTTCAAAATTTAACCAAAGGAAGATTAGAATTCAGAACTGGTGCTGGTGCTACATTACAATATTCTATCCAATGGT
>JBIOXM010000003.1:0-2865 GCA_044869655.1 Nitrososphaeraceae archaeon
ATTTGGGAGCTAACTGAAAATTGCAAATATTCTATTAATTCAATTATTTTTTTTCTTTCTTTATCAAAATTCGAACAAGACCCAGATATAATAATCGTTGGGGGCTTTTCTGAGAATTTTCTCAATACTTAACATATAAGATTAGAATATAAAAACAAATCTAAAAAAACAATTATTAGATAGGAGTGACAAAAACATTAATAAAACTTAAGATGTTCCCAGCATCATCTTTTTTAATGGTAATTGATAAATTTAAGTAGAGAAAATTTTTCCGAACATTTTAGGTTGTTCTAGAACAAATAAAATGATATTAATAATTTGAAATATTGAAATAAAATAATATATAAGTATTAAAGAATTTGATTGTCCAATAGAATTTTTTTTAATTAATCATTCTTATATTCTCATAAAGTTGATGAGAGGGGTATTGTATATTATGTATATATGTATTTTCTTAAAATCTATATCTCTTCTATGTCTTTTATATTTAATCTTATATGATATACTCTTATAATAAGAGAATAATACGACTTTAGAAAGAGAGTGAAATCATCAATAACAATACATAAAATTTTTTAATCGTACAATTCTCATTCTCAGTAGTTATATTTTAATCACTTCTAATTCAATATCTTTTAATAGATTCATTATTCTCAATTTTTCATTACCCAAACCCTTTTGGTCAATTATTATATGCGTAACTTTTTCGTAACATTTAGAAATCATTTGGTTTAGCATACCCTTATTAATATAAGTTAAATTATACTTATTAGCTATGTGACCCATTCCATAGTCAGTATTTATTATTAGTTTATTGAATTTAGACCCATAATGATTTCCTCCTAGCCCTATTGCAATATCTTTTGCAGCACGAATCTTTTTTGTTAATGTATCTAATAAAGAATCACATACGAATGATGCAGTCTCACTATTACTCCATTGGTCTTCAGATGAACCTATTTCAACAAACATAACTGGTTTTTTTATACTAGTGGGACCATGATGTGTAGTTTCTATAGTTATATCACATAAGGGAACCTTCTCTCTTAATTGGAATATTTTTAAAAGGTAATTCTTTTGCAATGATGGATATGTAATTCCTAACTCACAGTTATTTCCTCCATAAGAATTTGTAAAATAATTTCCTGGAAAATGACAGGTCAAAGATGGAATCTTACTTTTTGATTGATGTCTAGAGAGAAAAATGAATACATCTGTTTCTTGGCATGTTAAATCTATACTATCAGAAAATAGTAATTGGTCGGGAGAGATAAAGATCGAAATGTTATCATACGCAGAGGAAGTTAGATAGAATTTTTTTATTTCATGGAATTGTTTGTCTTCTTGTAGATATTTTAGCATTGTTTTACTAGCTGGATCCTTTTCTGAAGTAATCAAGGTAAATAACATATAATCACATAATCAATAAACCAAATATTTTAGTAATTACAACTAATTTATTATATGGAAATCCAAAACATTTAACATTAGCACCTCGCATCCTAAAGTATATGAGTACTTGGGAAGAAAATCATCAAGATGATCGTGATGATCGAAATATTCTTACTTTACCCAATATAAAATATATTGTTGAAGGATTGAATGTATTGCTTCAAACTAACTTGGATGGAGAAAAAAGGTCTCAGGTTATTAGTTTAAGAGAAAAACTAATCTATAGGGCCAGTTCAATCATAAATGATTTTAATTGATAAAAAATATTATTTTGTGAACTCATTGGGATTTCAAATCTTTAACAGTAGTTCTTAAGTGAGTCAAAGAGCGAATCTGACCACCATTTATTTTTTTATACAAAGTCCAATATACTTCACGGTTAACATCATTTCTATCTTTTAATACTTTCAACTGATATCTCATTGCTCTAATTTTTTTTACATATAATTCTTTTTTTCCTGTTCTTGCGGTTTTACGACCTTTCTTGGATCCAGCACCTGTTCCATGTTTCTTTTTTGTATTTAATTTTGCTTTAGCTTTACCTCGAGATGTTCCTTTAGGCTTTGATGTCCATATTACTCTATTTTTAATTAAAGATCTGATATCTTCTCGCGTTATAGAATCAGCAATATCATCAAGCTTATCAGGCTCAAATTTAACACGATTAGAACCAACATTAAGCATTCTAGCGACTAACTCACGTTTCTTTTTAAGGTTTACAACCATATCTTTTATTCATTCTCCTTTATTTGTGATTTATTTTGTAAGTTAGAATCTTTTCCGGGATTCAAAACTTTTAATCCCAATTCAGCTGCCTTAGTCACGATTTGTTTTTTCTTTAATTTTCCAACGATATGACCTATCCTTACGGCATCTTTTTTTGAATCTAATGATAATAGATCATTAATATTATAGACTAAATTATCAACATATCCTGATGGATGAAGTCCCCTAGCGATCTTTGGTCCTCTGTATCCAACTTTCACTAATTGAGGGACGCCAGAAACTTGTAGTCTCATTTTATTATCTTTTCCTTTAGGCTTCCTCCAGTTTTCTGCAAGCCTGTCGTATCTCCAGCTTTCCTGTCGTACAAATTTAGGTCGATGTTGAGATATTTTTTTCCGTTTTTCAAGCAGTTCCTTATTAATAACCATGAGTAAGCAGTTAAAATAGAATTTTAATTTTCAATAAATATGTTTCTCTCTTACACAGAAGAAAATGAATATGAAATCAGTTAATCTACTATATTAGATAACACAAAGGTTAATAATTACAAAAAAAATATTCTTTATGGTAAAATATGAATTACCTCCAGTACCTTACAATTATGATGCACTAGAACCATATATTGACGCAAGAACTATGGAAATACATCATACAAAACACCATCAAACTTATACAGATAAACTTAAT
>JBIOXM010000004.1:0-5340 GCA_044869655.1 Nitrososphaeraceae archaeon
TTTTCGCGCCTGCTGCGCCCCATAGGGCCTGGGCCCTTGTCTCAGTGCCCATCTCCGGGCTTCTCCTCTCAGAGCCCGTACCGGTTTTAGGTTTGGTGGGCCATTACCTCACCAACAGCCTGATCGGCCGCAGTCCAATCCAGAGGCCATATAGATTTAAGCCATAAATCATTCCAGATCTTATGACCTATCGCGGTTTATCCTCAGTTTCCCGAGGTTATCCACGTCCTCTGGGCATGTTGACTACGTGTTACTGAGCCGTATGCCACGTATTACTACGTTGACTCGCATGGCTTAGTCCTATTCTGATAGCAGTCGGGTCCGGCAGGATCAACCGGAGTTAATCCTTTTAATTAAAAATAAATAGAGTACGGCCGGACAATCTTAAATTGTGCGGGTTTGTAACCTACATCAGATCTAATAGGTTTATTAAATCCTCATAATATGAGCGCAAATGGAGATCAATAAGTCACATTTTGGTACCATGACCAACATCATTATTGATGCCGCCTATGCCTTGCGTTCTAGATTCCATCTTCTACTGCTTCATATAAACCTTAGGGCTTATATTTTGTCTGCAATAAAGATTTACTCCGAAATAATTTCGGGATTAATTATAGGGTAGTCAATCTAATTTATATGTTTGGATATATTATCGTAAAGCAAAATAATTTTGGATTCATAACTTATAAATAAGTTCTCGTTTTTTTTCTGTTTCCATACATGTCTATTAACAATCTCAAAAATAATTATCTCAAAAATACTCAGCATTCTAAATTACTTTATAGAAAATCTTTAAAATTGTTTCCTGGAGGAATAAGTCATAATATCCGATTTTTTTCTCCTTACCCTTTTTTTGTTAAGAAGGCGACAGGAAAATATCTAGTTGATGTAGATGATAATAAGTATACTGATTATTGGATGGGTCATTGGGCATTAATATTAGGTCATTCACCAAAAAATGTTTCATTAGCTCTGTCTAAACAAGTAAAAAACGGAACTTTGTTTGGCACTGTTAATACTAAAAGTATCGAATTGGCTGAAACTATTAAAAAACTAATGCCAAAGGCAGAAAAATTACGTTTTGCTACAACAGGTTCCGAGGCTACTATGTATGCAGTACGACTTGCCCGTGCTGCTACTAGAAAGAAAAAAGTTGCTAAAATAATTGGTGGCTGGCATGGTTATAATTCTTCTTTGCTTAAGAGTGTAAACTATCCTTTTGAAATTAACGAAGGCTTAGGATTAGATGTAGATAATAAATACATTCTATCAATTCCTTTTAATGATCTAGTTACTTCTTTACAATTATTAACCAAGATAAAGGAAGATTTAGCTTGTATAATTGTTGAGCCTATTCTAGGAGGTGCTGGATGTATAACACCTAATAACGATTACCTGCAAGGATTACAAGAATTTTGTAAGAAAAATAATATTATATTCATCTTGGACGAAATTGTAACTGGTTTTAGATTATCAATTCATGGAGCTTATAAGATGTTTAAATTAGATCCAGATCTAATCACTTTAGGTAAAATAGCAGGAGGAGGATTACCAATTGGAGTAGTTTGTGGCAAAACTGAAATTTTATCAATTTCTAATCCCAATGATAAAAAAAATAAAAAATATATTTGTTCCATTGGGGGGGGTACTTTTTCATCTAACCCTGTTACAATGACTGCTGGATTAAAAACTCTCGAATTTTTACAAAATAATAAAAATATAGTTTATTCAAAAATTAACGAGCTTGGAGCCTATACAAGACAAGAACTTCAAAGAATATTCGATGAAAACCATTCTGACGTCAAAATAACAGGAATAGGTTCCCTTTTCAATGTACATTTTTTAAATGGTAATGTAAGAGAAATTAATAATGCAAATGATGTAGCCTTGGCTGATAAAGAAAAATTATGGAAATATCATTTTGCTTTAATTTCTAATTACAAAATATTCTTTTTGCCCTTCAAAATGGGAGCAATTTCTTATCAACATTCTAAACTTGAGATAGACAAATTATTAAATTCAACGAGATCGATAATAGAGTCTAAAATTTTATGATAATTGTATATATTTCTAAATTTATTGATTGAAAGTGATTTTATTTACTTCAGATCTAAAAATAATTAAAAATCTATTATTCTTTTTTCTTTTGGGATGTTTCATAAGAATTATTCCTGACCTTATTGCTTATCCGTATCCAATTGGATATGACATTATAAATTATTATATTCCTTTAGCAGATAACTTAAATGCAGGATTTCCATACGATTCATTTCAATTTTATCAATATTTATTGTATTTATTTAAATTATTTATCCCTCTAAATCCGCAGGATCTTGTGTTATGCTTATCATCAATAACATATGGTCTATTTTCTATTTCAATTTATTTATTATTAAAAGGCCTCAATTTAAAACCTGCTTTGTATATGACTGTATTTATCTTATTTCAAATTTCTGGTTTGAGAACTACGTGGGACTTGCAAAAGGATATCCTTGCATTATCATTTACGTTCTTAATTCTCTATTATATCCTAGAAGACCGAAAATCTTATTCCTTCAAAAGAAGATTAATTCATTTTAGTATCATAATTTCTTTAATAATTCTAACTCTTTTGACTGACAACATGATTGCCTTTCTATTAATTACATCATTATCAATTTATTTTTTAATAACAAAAGATAGAAAATATATTATTTTTTTCACAATAACCATAATTAGTATAATCACTTTTGTATTAGTAGTTAATAATACTAAAAACGATCTAATTATTAATGTTATAAATCATATCTTAACTGGCAATATAAAAGAAAATGAAAAGTATAGTCAACTAAATTTAGGAATTCTATTTATAATGATGAATATTTTATCATTCCCATTTTTTATTCATGGGTTAAAATATTTGCGTGAACTACTGTTATATATTCCATTAAGTGTAGGTTTGCTTGGCTCATTTACTTGGATAGTATTACCATATTCTGCAATATTATTGCCAGATAGATGGATTATAATTTCTGGATTATTTGTGTCAATTTTTTCTTCGCATGGATTGTTTAGATTATTCTCCATTTATAATGATAAACCAAATTATAAAATACTTTCACCCATTATTTCTTTTTATATCTTAATTGGCATATTTTACATGGTTTTACCTTATGATTATCCTTTTCCAATTTATGGGATTTTTGCAGATTACACACATTTTTTTGTTCCTTCCACAATGCAATTTAATTCCATTGATATAGTAGATAATAGAGATCTCTCAATAGTTATAGAATGGTTAAATAATCATAGTAATCCAAAATCAATTATTTATGGAGATTCGTATCTCAGTGGTTGGATGAAAATGTTATTAAAGGATAATCGAATATTTCAATATAATGATACTAAATCCGCAAGTAATGGAATTCATATCACATTAGCAAATAAAATTGATTCAATACAAGAGCCAAAAAAATTGCTTTTTTCTCATGGTAATTTTAGGGTTATAGAAAAAATAACAAGATCTCATTAGTAAACAATTTATCTAAATCAATAGAACTACTACGATATATTGAAAAAAAGAGATAATAACTGGTTTAGAAGACGATGGTTGGATTTTAGACAGGGTCATAGTATATATCTGATTTTTTTAATGACATTTGCAAATTTTATTGTTATTCAATATAGATTATTGATTGACAGGATGCCTGCTATCGATTCGTTAACAGGAGGTAATATTATTGGATTTGCGATGACCTTCATAGCAATATATGTTCCTCTTGCAATCATAATAGGCTATTGGCATCGAAAGAGTCAATGGCGAGTAGAGGCTGAAGCATTATTTAATGAGAATAGAATTGGCGCAACTATGTGGCTTTTTGTCATAGATCTTATAGATGGCAAGATCACGGAGCAGGAAAAAAAAGAGATGAGAGAAATGCTTTTAAAAATAACAAAAGGTAACAAAATTCCAAAGACTGAAAAATTCGATAAAGATAATAAAGAGGTTAACAAATAATATTTTTCTAAACTATTGATAATACATATTATAAAGTTCAAATTTGATTGTTAACTAATTGTTCTTATTTCTAAATATTTTTATCTTATATATTATTTACTTGTTTCATTGAAAGTATTACATATCCACGATCAAGCTGGTGTAGCATGTATATTAGCAAAATATCAGAGAATGAATAATATACAATCAAAAGTATTGTCATCCAATACAATTGATAAATATGGAATATTAAAATTTTATAAAAATTATGTGGATATAATTAATCGAGCCAATTTTATAGAATATTGTCTTGCTGAAGCTAAATATGCAGATATTATCCATATTCATAGTGTTGAACAATTAGTGATTAAAATACGCAAAGTATTCGGCAATTCAAAAAAGATTATTCTTCATTATCACGGTACAGATATCCGAGGACTGAAAAATAAAGATAACCCAAATAGTTCTATTCTTCAGAATACCAAAACTAGAACCAAGTCAGTTGCTGCGAAAGTAAAAAATAGGTTAAGACTTTTGCAAATGGGATATTATAGGTCATTACGAATAGAATCCCAGAAATTGGCTAATGAAATACTAGTTTCAACTCCTGATCTATTATCATTATTACCCTATGCTAAATATCTACCAAATCCAGTTGATGTAAACCATTTTTCTAAAGATAATAATACTCATAGCAAATCAAATAAGAATAATGCTGTAACCATAAAAACAACATCTGGAGATATTCAAAAGACCTTACTATATTGTAAGGAAAATAATATTAACTTAAAGATAGATATTCTAGATAGGACTACTACACCCATATCATATGAAGAGATACCTACCTTTTTAAAAAAATATAATACATATGTAGATATAAGAATAGTTAATAATAAAATACTTGAAAATTTTAGTAAAACCGCATTAGAATCCCTTTCATGTGGCTTAAAGGTTTTGAATTATAAATTAGAGTATATAGATAGGCTACCGCCAATACATAATCCAGAAAACGTTACGAACGAACTTACAAAGATATATAATAAGATTTAAACTATTGTAAAAAATGTCGAAAATCAAATGTAGTCTTTTACTTTACTAAAAAAATAGGAAAATAGGAATATTATATATCCCCTAAAGCTGTCTTGATTATTTTTTTCAATAATAGTTAAAGATAAAAAATTATATATCATTCTATATAAAATGAAACAAGAAACATTATTACATCTGAATTATGATTTAAAAAAAGAAAAAATATTTGGTAACTTATTTTTAATCTTAATATATATTATTTGTAATTACCTTTCAAAGATATTGTGAATTTTAGATTTTATTTTATGATATTATTCCATAATATAGTAGTT
>JBIOXM010000005.1:0-7082 GCA_044869655.1 Nitrososphaeraceae archaeon
TAATACATGTCCTTGAAATAGAAAAGATTTGAATGGTGCAACAGATTCGTTCTTTAATATTACATTTTGCATTAATAGAGAATACGACCAACCTCTGGTTTGATCTATTCCTTCAGTTAAAAATAATGCAGGAATCAATTTTTTATAATCATGATCGGTAAATGATGCAAAAGGAGCAGCACCACTATTATGCCAAGTATCAAGTACATATGGTTCTCTTGTCATTAATGAATTACATTTAGAACAGTTTACTTTTATTTGATCTATCCATGGTCTATGTAGTTCGAAATGTCCTTTATTGTTAGTAAGAGAAATATCGTCGTCGTTAACTGTTTCAATTTTATTATATTTACCATTTTCAAATTTTAAAATTAAATTGTTATTTTTATCTCTAACAAGGTTAGAGGATCTATTTACTAGCTCATTTTTATTTGATAGTAATTCTTTATGTCTGCAATTAGAACAGTTCCAAATAGGAATAGGAGTACCCCAAATCCGCTCTCTGGATATACACCATGGCACTTTTTCTTTGATAATTTCGATAAATCGGTTTTTAGGAGCTTCAAAAAAAAACTCTACATCATTTGCAGCTTTGATAGGTTTATCTCCCAATTTATCGATCATGTAAAAATATTCTCGTCGGGCTAACCACACAAGTTTGTGATGAGAACGCCAACATGTTGGGTACTGATGCTTTATCTTTCCGATTTTAATACTAGCCTTTATATCTTTCATTATTTGCACTATTTTCTCATCAGTATCACGAACAAAATATCCACTAAATACTCCTGCTTGATCTGTAAAGAATACTCTATCGTCGATAGGAACAAAAATAGGGATATTTTTCTTTTTTGCGATGTTGAAATCTTCTTCTCCATTAGCTGGAGATAAGTGAACTATCCCACTTCCTGTTGTTATATCGACGAAATCTTCAGTAACTACAAAATGAATTAGTTTGGAATCTGCTAGCTTTTTAAGTTCTGGGATTAAGTCTAATAATGGATGGATGTAATACTTTCCATCTAGATCTTTACCTTTTATAATTTTTTTAATTTTATAAGATTCTATATGAAGCTCATTCATAAGCTGTTTTAATCTGGTTTCTCCTACAATCCAGAGTTGGTTATCTACCTCTACCTCTACCTCTACCTCTACGTACACATAATTAGCATCAGGGTTTATTCCTACAAGTTCATCTGTAATCAAGGTAAATGGCATTGTAGTCCAAACTATTAGATATGCATCTTCGTCGACTAATTGTACCTTATAATAAAATGAAGGATCTTCAACAGTTGTATATCCTTGATTTACTTCAGAATTACTAAGGGATGTTTGACATGATGGACAATATGCAACCACTCGAAATCCTTCTTGTAAAATTCCATTATTCCAAGCAGTTTTGAGATATGACCACTCTCTTTCGATATAGTCATCGTGAAAAGTCCAATATCCATTATCATAATCAAAAGACATTCCAAGCAATTGATCTACTTCAATCCATTTTTTGTTGTATTTCTTTACAATTGATTTGCATGTTTCAACAATCTTTTGTATCCCCACCTTGTTAATATTTTCTGTTTTATTTCCGGTTAATCCTAATTCTTTTTCTGCTTGTAATTCTACTGGTAAACCTTGAGTATCCCATCCAGGCCTAAAAATTATTTTGTTATGTTTTAACGTCTGAAATCGAAACCATAAATCTTTTATTATTCGTCCTCTTAAGTGACCTACATGCGGTTCTCCATTCATGGTTGGAGGACCATCAACATATCCGATAATTTCTTTATTTTGTCGAATATCTATTTCTTTTTTAAAGAACTCATCATATCTGATTAATTTCTTGTAGCCACGTATCTCATTTTCGATGAGTTTGGGATCGAATTGTCCATGAAGTTCCATAAATATAAGAAGATGATGCTATAGAACCATCCTTTATGTTTTTGGATAATGATATATATGCCCCAGTATTAGCAAATAAAATAGAGGATATTGTAAAAAAAAGAGAGAGACTGTGTGTATGTCTTCTATTATGAGTTTAGATGTTAATTTATAATTTTGATAGAATCTATTATTTTTTCAACTACTGGTAAATCTTTATCAAAATTGTCTATTGTAGATTGATAAGTTAATGTGAATAATCTTTTATCAATCATAGAAAAAATTTCCATCAGTTTACCTTCTAGATCTTTATCTTGATATTTATATTTTACAATATGAAAAGATGAAGGGTTTGTATCTATCTTGTACTTGGTGAGGTTTTTTTCTAAAATGTCATAACTCTCGTACCCAGAAGCTGAGGCGTCCCTACCAAAATTTTCGGACTCATCTAAAATAATTTCGTTTGTAAGCTTATCAGAATCGGCAAGTGAGGCAAATGAGATTCCAATAAAAGAGAATGGTTTATTTTTAATTAATTTAAAATCAAGTACATGAAATTTTGAAAGTTTCTTTTCTACATTCCAGTCATGAGGTGGATATTTTAGTTCAAATTGATTATTGGAAAAAGTCAACCAATTACCTGTCGCTGCCAGTGCTGCTGCTGCTTCTTCTTCTTCATCTCTTGTCATTGTTGTTGTTTCTGTTTCAATATTACTACTATTGATGTCACCGGTGCTGTTACCATTGCTAATAACATTGTTATCATCAGTAAAAGTAGAGGTTTGACCAAAAGAAATTTTATAACTAGTATTAAATTCCAAATCAAATGAAATAACACTAATAAGAAAAATTACTGATAATGATAACATTATGCCTGTTATGTACTTGAACATATCTTATTTTAAGCAAATATTGTTAATAATAGTTTATTTTAGCTATTCAAATTAGAAGATATATATCTATAACTATTATAATTATGTAAATTAGAGTTAAAACTTATTAACTTATGTTGCTAGATTGAAAAAAAATTATTATTAGTATTGTATTATCTAACTAATATATCCCATGTTAGACTTTCTATTCTGAGGGAACATTAATTCCTCTTCTTGTTCTTCAGTAGGAACACTTTGTGGAAATTGTCCAGACTTGGCCATCATCTGCTGTTCCAAATTTTTAATAAGTAGTTCGGTATCTTTAGACCTTTTATTCATTTCATCCATATTGATATGTATACCTAGTACATTATTCAAAATTTCTAAAAGATGTTTAGACGCTTTTGCATCAATTACATATCCAGAAGTTTCACCTAACAAACATATCCCTTCTATTCCACGAAGTTTACCCAATCCAAGTATTAGCCCATTCATTCCTGTAATATTTCCATTGTCAAGGGTTGAAATATTAAAGGATCTAAAAGTTTTTACCATTTCTGGATTAGTAGCTGTTCCATAAATTTTTGGATCATTTACGAAGTTGCCCGTAACATATGATGCTAATGAATAGATATTTGAAATCTTGAATTTTGTGATTAAATCTAATATTTGTTCAGACAATACATATTCAGAACCTGGGACCACTGGCTGTGAGTCACCGGTGAGAAGAATTAGATCTTTAGATGATAATGGATCATTACTACTAATATTAGTAGAAGTAGTAGAAGCAATAGTAGCAGGTTTTAAAGAAGATAAGTCCATTGATTGTTGGGGAAGGTGATTATTTGATTGATCGAAGGAAGCTTTTGGTTTGCTAATATCTTTGATTTCTTTTTTGTTTTTCCTTGTTTTATTAATATCATCATTATTATTCTTATTATTCTTGACATAATAAAGACTATTTTTGACTATACTAGTGGTGCCATCTGCCTGTATTACTACCTGCGGTGAAAAATAAGTGGAAAAGAGATCAGCCATATGAATAGCACCAAGTTGCTTAATCAAATAATCAACTGCTAATTTACCTACTAATCCAGTTCCAGGAAATCCACAGATTAAATAGGGTGAATTTAAAGATGGTGGTTTTTTTTCAGAAAAAACTATCTCGATAGGTTTTGACATAGAAAACATTGTTCAAAAGATAATCTGTTCTTTCTTTCTTTAAATGTTCCGGGTTGATACAATAGAACGTAACAGCCAATTATAAAGACCAGTTTCTATTATAATAGTAGCGAGATATTAGACCATTCAAGTAAGGTTTATTGATTATGGTCATTTTAATAAAATATTGGAATCTCCAAAATTAGTGACGGTAAATGACGATATGATAAAAAAATTATTGGTACCAAGAAAAAATTCGTCAAGAAAGGGAGATAATGGAATTGTACTAGTCGTAGGAGGAAGTAGAATTTATCATGGAGCACCTGTATTGGCATCAATAGCCGCTTTACGGTCAGGTATAGATTTGGTGTATACAGCAGTTCCTAGCATTAATGTAGAATCAACAAGGTCATATTCACCCAATCTCATAGTAATACCTCTAGTTGATCAAAGATTAACAATGGGTTCAGCAGCACGATTAATAAAAACACTTCCAAAAAAAGTAGATGTAGCAACAATTGGTATGGGTATGAATATAGCTAAAAAAGAAGCACTATTGAGTTTGATTGAGAAATTATTAAAAAATGGTACCAAATTAGTACTTGACGCTTCTGCATTAATTCCTGAAATATTGCCCAAAATAAGGGGCACAGGTTGTATTATTACTCCTCATGGAGGGGAATATATGAGAATTTTTGAAACAGAATTAAAAAACTATAACAACAACAATAATAATAATAGTGAAAATGAACAAATTTTAGACGTTTTAAACAATGCAAAAAAATATGGAATTACAATTATCCTCAAGGGATGGAAAAATATTATTTCAAATGGAGAACTAACTACAGTAATTGAAAGAAGCACACCTGCTATGACAGTTGGTGGAACAGGTGATGTCCTAGCTGGACTTGTTGGAGGATTATTTAGTAAATTGAATTCGTCATTTGATGCTTCATGCGCAGCAGTTTATCTAAATGGAATTTCAGGATTTGTGGCATACCAAAAGTTAGGATTACATATTGTAGCAAGTGACCTCCTAGATAATCTTCCACAAGTATTAAAAAATTTTGATAAAATAGAAAATAACTAGAGTTATGATGATGATAATGATCTTAATTTTTACAAAATATCGAAATTAAAAAAATATTATTGTATCATTATAATAATTTCACAGTATTAATTGTCATTTAGAATATTTAATATGAAATGTATGAATAGTAATCTTGTAAGATATTTCAGATATTTTTGGTGTAATATCAATCTGGGTATTTTAAATTTATAAAATCTAAACTCAATAATATTATCAAAATAATTAAGAATTTATTTTTGCCTTTCTAATGGATACTTAAAGTATTATTATTTCTATCAAACTTTAATTCTTACAGAATAATTCATCTTTATGATGATGATGATGATGCTAATAAGAAGTAGGTGGATAATTGTGATAAAGAGGACGAGTAGGAGTAGAGGAAGATACAAAACAATTAGATCTATTATTAATGGTTAATGAAATAAAATTAAAAGATATATCCAGAATATAATATTCAAAGGTTGAAAAGCAGTAGAGATCCTCAATAAATCTTACAAGTTAAATTGCTTTTAGTTGAGTCAAAGATTCGGTTTTATTTAAATTTTTGATTTCAATTGCTTTTTTCCATTCTTCTTCAAAAATTTTCATATAAGAAAATCCTAGTATATCAATTGAGGGAAATAATGCGGCCTTTCCATTCCCTCCATCTATATTTATTATATTACCTGAATCTAGTATAATAATATTTGAAAAAACATTTCCAACCTTTATGATAATTTCATTTGGTAAAAATGATAAATCTTCACTATTAATACATTGATTTGAAATTAAAAATTTGATCTTTACTCCCTTGGTAATTGCTTTAATCAATAGAGACTTACATTGGGAAATCAATCTTAACCCCCAAATGTCAAGAATTGCTATAATACTGGTCCGAGAGTTTTCTATTAGAGCGGACAATTTTTGAAAAGTAGATTTTGGATCTAATATAAAATACCTTTTTTCTTCCAGACCTTTCAAATAATTGCTTTTCTCATTAATCTTTTGTAATTTATCAATAACTTTTTTCATATTCATCAGTCGTTTTTCTTGTATTATTATAATCTCTTCAAAAGCTTCTGTTGGATTTATTGCACTACATATTAGAGGTTTTTGTTGAGAAATTACAGATAACCCCTTTTTTTCTAATTTTTTTAAGGTAAGATAAATTTTTGTTCTAGGTAAATGAGAATAATACGCTATTTCACTAGCTGAAAGAGAGCCTTTACCTATCATTGTTAAATAAGCACGAGCCTCATATTGTGAAAGACCAAATTCTTCTAAATTTCCAACAAGATCATTATTTTCACTATCGTTATGATTGACACATCTAATAGTCTTATCATAATCATTATCATTAACATTGTTAGTGTTGTTATTTTGACGACTGCTGCTGCTGCTGCTGTCGTGGTTAAAGAAATATTGTTTTTTCTTCGTTTCTGAATCCTTTTTATTATTTTTTAAATTCTTAAATAAGGGATCTTTAAAGGAAAATTCCTCATCTTGGATGTGTCTCTGATTCATTACTATTAACTTAATATAAGATTTAAAATAAAATCCCTTTGTCAATTAGATTATGTCAAAACAAAAAAAATACTGAGCTAAAAATGGTAATTGTAACCCTAGACTATTGTTACTACAGTCACTGCCAAACATTGAACATGATGATGTTATATATATCTATACTAAAAGAAAAGACGAATAAGTTTCATGCGAGAAAATGATAATTCCGAAATCCAGAAGGATAATTCTTCTTTGAGGGTAGTAGCGACTGAAGCAGCAGCAGTAACAGCCTCAGCAGCATCTAAAGAAATGGAAAGGGTTAATTTTAACTTAAATTCCCAAATTAGCATTAAGAATTGTCATATTTCTCAATCTCAATCATCATCATTAGAGAGGGATAATGAGTTTCATTTAATTAAACATAGCATACCATTAAGACCAAAGATAAAACAAATACAATACAGAATTAGCAATGAAATAATAAAGCTTCAAAATATTTTCAATGAATTAAAAACTCAAGATGAGGAATTAATAAAGAAATTAAATATTTCTCTAAAAGAGAACAACATTCAATATTCGTTGTTAATTTCTTCAGAATT
>JBIOXM010000006.1:0-2792 GCA_044869655.1 Nitrososphaeraceae archaeon
TGTAGCAAATAAATACCATAATAATTGGGCTGAAAGTGAAAGTGGACCTTTTGCTGCTAGTGAGAAATTAATCAACATTTCAAATATACAACATTCTGATATTATTTTAGATATAGGATGTGGAACAGGTGCATTAACAAAAAAAATATCAAAGAAAATAGGTATAAATGGAAAATTAATCGGAATAGATATTTCAAGAAAAGCACTTTCAATTGCCAAATCTGAAATAAAGTATTGTAATGTAGAATTTATAGAGATGGATGCAGAAAATATCTATTTCGCAACTAAATTTTCAAAAGTATTAAGCCAATTTGTTGTTATGTTTTTTACTAATCCTATAAAATCGTTAAACTCTATAAGAGAATTAATGGCTAAAGATGGTATATTGGTCTTGGCAGTTCATGGATCTCCTGAAAATGTGCCTTACTTTAGTTGTATAATGAAAAATATTATCAAATTTATTCCAAATTTAATTCCTCTTGGATCTCCTTCCGTCTATTCATTAGGATATAGTTACAAATTGAGAGACACTTTAACCAAGGCAGGATTTTCTAACATACAAATAGAAAAATATCAATTTTCATATAGTCCAGGCACTTTTGAGCAATATTGGCAAGACTATATGGAATGTTCAGCAACAGCAAATTCCATAAAAGAAACAATTAAGAAAGACAATGAAATAATCGCCAAAATTAAAAGTGAATCTGAAAAAGATGCTTTGCCATTCATTAGAAATAATAAAATTACTTTTCCTTGGGAGGTCTTAATTGCATCTGCATATAATTACTAAATTAATAAATGTTTAATTATAGTCTCTATATTAACAAAGATAAAAATTATAAAAAATGTATGTTTAATTTTTCTTTAACTAGATTTGAAATTTTGTTCCTACTATTATAGTGATTGTTATTATGAATAGTAATCCTGATACTTTTTTGAATCTATTCATATTATTTTCTATTTCAGTAATTATTTGAATACCAACTTACTATATAGCAAATCTTCCCATATCCTACTAGATGCAATTAGGACAGAGAGAAGAAATGAAGCAGTAATTCAATCAATTGGTTAGAAATACTATTACTTAACAACAACAAAGAAATTAATTATTTTTTATTTATTTATATAGTCAGTAGCAAATTTTAATGTAAAATTGGGTCGCAAATCCTAATTAATCAATCAAGTTAATATAATAATAATAAATGAATAATATGAAGAAACTATACTTGTTGGTATTTTTATTCGTTTATCAACAGATGCAATAATACGAGTAATAGATTATGGTAGTGAAATCAAAGAAAAGTTATTAACTTCTTTTCTTATGAAATTTAACAAGAAATCAAGACGAAAACAAGATCCAAACAATCTATTTAATCCTAATACTCGAATGGTATTAAACGATAATAATGAATATGTATTTCGTTAAGAAGAAAGAAGGATGGACCTTATTTGTCTGCTTTTAACTGGTCTTATTCTTTTAGATTTCTTGAAAGCAGAAAGAGAAAGGTTGGATCCATTATATTCTCAATTCTATGAAGCAGACAGAATTTCTCTCTGTTGGTGGTGGTAATGTATTTCTATGCTGATATTGACCACGCTATTGAATGAGGTGAAAAATACAAGCATTTGCCAATAAACCCATATTTGCTTAATATAGGAGGTGTGGACTTTGATTTCCCTAGTTCAACAACAGCCTTATACTTGGCGGAAGTAGATACTGAGAACCAAATTGTTCGAATCCTGTTGGGAAGGGAATATGATAAAAAGACACCTTCTATTATTGCAGATGAGATGCATAGTTTACATAGGCAAATTCCTCATCTCAAATGGTTTGTTGATGGTGCTAACAGGGGCGCTGTTAACGAATGTAAATCTAAATTTGGAGAACGTATAGATTGGGAAAAATTCGGAAGACGTAAATCCAGAAGAGAATTATGTAATCCTGTTTCATTTGGTAAATATCTTATGGAAATGCTATAATTTACTTATCATGTAGTTACAAAGAGAAAGATAGCAATACCAGCAGAGTACAATAAACTAATTTCATCATTACGAACTGCTTAGGCTATAGTGATAGACCTTCAAAAGGATTAACCGATGTATGACGATCATTGTGATTCTCTTAGGTTTTTGTTAAGAGGTTTAAGATTTAAGAATGTGGATGAGAATTGACAATTGAAAAGAAGATCTGCTTATGTGTCTATGATGTCAGATGATAATGATTCAAATTTAAGTATTTTTATTATTTATTTACAAACAATAATAACAATCTAGTTTATTGTTGTTATTTTTTGCTAACGGCATTTCTTAATAGTATTTTATGTTGATCTAATATTAATGAGATCAATAAGGATTCTGTAGAAAATTCTTTTCTTTTAGCATTGATTGCATCTGAATATTTGTATGATGTCTGTAACATTTCTTCAAATAATATTCGATTTGGTTTTCTTAATACAAAAGCATATTTATTCTATTTTTCTATTTCTCTTTTTAAAATTGTATTATTATTATTATTATTAATATTTATTAGCCATACTAATAAAAAAAAGATCTAATAAACTGTTGAATCATCGTTCATATTTTTTAATTATTTCCTGTTTATCAAGAGAACCCATTCCTTGTAATAGCATATTACATAATTCTTGAGTATTTAAAAAATCTGGATTCCTATATACTGGTATACCTCTTTCTTCTATTGTTTCATTGAATTTTATACAAACATAAGTATATTTGTCTAAAATACTATTAGTGCTGGTACTACTTGTATTTTGTGCAAAAACAACTGGACCAAT
>JBIOXM010000007.1:0-2503 GCA_044869655.1 Nitrososphaeraceae archaeon
CCTGATATAAAGTGTTGGACAGAAATAGTAAGTCCAATATCTAATAAAATAAAAGCTGTAATTGGTAATCATGATGTTATGTCACCAAGTCTTTTGGAACAACATCTTAAAGAATTCGGATTGCATAAACCATATTATTCATTTAATTACAATAACATCCATTTTTTGATGATGGATTCGGAATCTTCATATCTTCCTGGCTCAGACCCTGACTTTTCTAAGATAGAAGATACAGAACAGTATCGATTTGTTGAGAATGATTTAGCCAAGGCTTCTATAAATCCATATATAAAGTGGATTATTGTAATGAGTCATAGACAGTTTTATTCTTCGCTATGTGGTGAGCATGACTCTTGTGAACCAATAAAGAAATTGAAAGAGTCGTATCATCCTATTTTTGAAAAATATGGCGTAGATATACTATTTAGTGGGCATGCTCACAATTATCAAAGAACATATCCTTTATTTTATAATAGTATTAATTTATCACAACCTATTATTGAACAGAATAATAAAACAGAATATAACTCTCCAACCGGAATGTTTCAAATAATAGTTGGTACAGGAGGTATAGATTTTGATCATTTTTCTAATCAAGAACCGTTTGTAGCCTATCAGCAAGATTCTAACTATGGGTTTTTAAACGTAGAAATTATTGACCAAGAAAATGTACTATTAGGAAAATATCTTAGTAATGATGGTGACGTATTAGATGAATTTAAAATTAGGAAATAAAAAAATTTAAAAATATACCAAGAGGATATTATAACATAAAGTACTAATAATATATCTTAGAATATTAGCATCTTAAATTTAACAAACTGAATATAAAAATTTAGACTTAATTTTAATTTTGATTTATAAATATGTCACTAAAATATGGAGCATAAAGAAATGGAATAAACTTATAATACGTACATTTGAGGGAGTTTAAATTCCATTTTAATAATGGATTGTACAAGAAGAAGATTTAATAGAAAAAACACTCACGAATATCCTAAGAATATAAGTAATATAGAACAATTACAAACCGTATATTATCATAAGAAATCTTCTTTTAGTCTGAAAATATCTTTAACTATAAATAATCTATTTAGTAATTTAGTTTATAATTTTAAGGTAATAATTAAAGGTTGATAATATACTATGACATTATTACGTAATTTAATTCAAGGATATACTTATGTAATGATGATCTATAATGCGATAACCTAATTCAAATATAACTAGAAATCTCTCTATTTATATAATTAAAGTGTTTAATAAAAAATTATACTATTTAATTTTTCTTAGTATATTATTATATGTAAGTATCGATATTTCGCATTATTATAATATTGCCTTAGGAAAGGAAGATGATAGCGATAATGAGGATAGTACAATAGAAAATGAAAAGGGAACGGATGATAATAGTGATAGTACGAATAATGATGTAAGCGAAGATACGGAAGAAAAGGATTTGAAGGGTGCTTTTCTGGATAAATTGTTTGGTATTAATGATGATAATGATAATAGTGATAGTAATGATAATGAAGTAAGAGAGGAAAATAAGGAACACGAAGAGGAGAAAAAGGGAGACGAAGTGCCGTTTATACTTCCTTTTAAGGCAGTACCATTTCCTTAATTCCCTTACTTTTTTATTCTGGATTATAACTATGTAATTTTATTATTATAGTGGATGCCAAAGTAAGGAATCCCTATACTTATTATAGCCAAATATCTCCTGAAAATGATTCATAGTTCTTCTCGATTTATCCATTTTACTCTTAATTATGTTTCTATCCACCCTTCTCCTTTCATGTAAAGTAATTCTTATTTCAAGGTTGATTTCTTAAAGTTTGTCTAATATATAATTAATAAACTACGGCAAATCTAACAGATCTTGGTATACCTTTAATATTAACGACAGGAGGAACCTATATCTAATTGCAAACAGCTGAAAAACCACATTATCAGGATAACTACCAACAAGTTTATCTAAATAATTAGAAATAATGGTATAGGAATTTATAACAACAACCAATACCTATATTTTTTTTATTTTTCTATCACATATTCATATAGAATTTCTTATTTAATTTGGTATATTTGAATTAAGTGAAATTACCATCAATCTTGTTTGGGATATATCATACTTGATGATAAACATCAGATCATTTTGTTTTATTTAAGGGATAGTCATTGCTAAATATTACAATACCTATATAAATCTAAATAAGTTTGAGATAAACCAATAAATAAAAATTATACTCATAAGTTGTACATATTAACAGAATAAAAACAATAATTTAGAACTTTAATTTTCTAATAAAACTTAGCCTAAAATTAGAAATTCAAGACTTTCTTGATAAATAACATTCAAAAATTGAACTATACGTGTATAAATTGCTTCTAAGAAGGTTTGATATAGTATGTTATCTAGTCGATGAATGAAGATGTCAGAGAAAGAAGAGACAATTAATGCAAAAGTCAAGGTATTAGTAGTAATATTATTTACAATAAT
>JBIOXM010000008.1:0-4877 GCA_044869655.1 Nitrososphaeraceae archaeon
ATGTATGATTTGTTATACATTATCGGGTTGGCATTGTTATGACTGTGGTAACGACTATTGTCAAAGCCATTTTCATATCCATAAAGAAACTAATCAATGTTCATAAAAATAAAGAAAATATATAATCATCACTCTACACCTAATTGATTAATTTCTTAAAAATCTTTTAAATTAGTTAGTTAGTTATTGAGTTAAGTGTCTATCAGTATGATTTTAATTCTTCAGATTTAAGAATTCAAAATTAATCTTATTTATTAAATAAATCTTCAAAACGTTTTCATAAAATTATATTTCTGATAGGACTATACCATTATAACTTTCTAATGCGGGAGGTGGGATTTGAACCCACGAATCCCTAAGAAACAGGGTTGTAGGAAAACTACTTTGTAGCCGACGACCAGCCACTTTACTCTTTTTTCTTTCTTTCTAAGCATCGCACTGTTCCTCCATCTATATATCTATCTATGAAAAGAACAGACCTGCGCCGTTGGCCTGGCTTGGCAACTCCCGCGCTTGAAATACAATTTATAATAGCCAAATTTATCTATTCTTAAATTAATGTATTATGACAATTAAAACAAAAGAAAATGAACCTAATGTTCAGCGGCGGTTATTTGGAACTAACGGTGTTAGAGGGATATATGGACGAGAACTAACTCTTCCATTAGTAATCGATTTGACATACTCACTAGCAACATATTTTGACACTGGGCCCATTGTTGTAGGATTTGATGGAAGAAATTCAAGTCCTCTTTTATCAAATATTGTATCAGCTGTATTAAATGCTGGTGGATTAGATGTCATGATGGCAGGGCAAATGCCTACACCTTGTTTACAATTTGCTGCTAAAACAAAAAAATTTACAGGTGGAATAATGATAACGGCTTCACATAATCCTCCAGAATATAATGGAATTAAACCTTGTGCTAACGATGGTGTAGAGATATCAAGAGAGGATGAACGAAGAGTTGAAAAGATCTTTTATAATCGTCAATTTTCAAAAATAGATCAAACAAACAAGACTCTTGTTGATCAAAACATCATAAACGAGTATATCGACAAAGTTTTATCTTTAATAGATGTTGAGAAAATCAAATCTAGAGCTTTTAAAGTAGTTATGGACTTGGGCAATGGTGTTCAGGCTTTGGTCGCACCATATTTGCTTAAAAAACTAGGTTGTCAAGTCTTTACAATAAACAGTAATATTGATGGAGATTTTCCAGGAAGAGGACCAGAACCAACTGTAGACAATTTAAGTAGTTTATCTAACATGGTAAGAGATGTTCATGCAGACTTTGGAGTAGCATATGACGGAGATGGGGATAGAAGTTTATTCTGTGATGAAAAAGGAATTATTCATCCAGGAGATAAAACTGCTGCTGTGCTAGTTAAGTATCTCATAAATAGTAAACATAACGGGGCGGAGATTATATGTCCTATTAACACTACTTTGAATGTTCAATTAGTTGCAGATGAAGGAAATTCCAACATTGTCTATACAAAAGTAGGTAGTGTGGAAGTATCTCGAGAAATGATTAAAAGAAATGCTCTTATCGGTTTAGAAGAAAATGGAGGATTCATGTATGGAAAATTAAACCAAGTAAGAGACGGTGCAATGACTACAGGACTTGTTTTAGATATGCTTGCAAATTTTTCAGCTGCCAATAAATCAACTACTCAATTTTCTGACATTATAGGATCACTAAAAAAAATAGCTCAATTCAAAACTAAATTCAAATGTTCTTCTAAAGAGGTAGCAAATAAGATAATTACAAAATGTTTAGAACATGGTTCACCCAACAAAATTGAGAAGTTGGATGGGGCGAAAATTTGGATTGACGAAGAATCATGGATAATGGTTAGACCAAGTGGAACTGAACCACTAGTAAGAATGTATGGAGAATCAATATCTCAAACCCTTCTGGATTCGAAAGTGAGAGAGTATACAAGAATAATAAAAAGTATGTTACAATAATAAAATAGTAACTATAGCATTATGTTGAAAATATGATGAATCAATATAAGGTTAAAGGAACCAAGCAAACTTTAATCGAGATAACGGTCATCGGAAAGGACAGAAAAGGGGTTGTGGCCCAAATTACTAACTTTATCTTTAAGAATTATGGAAATATCGAAAAAATAAATCAAAATGTAATAAGAGGACTTTTTGGTATGCAGCTTGAAGCTTCATTCAATAATATAATAAAAAAAGATCTCGATAAAGGTTTACAAGCACTTGCAAAAGAGTTAAAAATGGAGATTAAAGTACATTATCAAGAACCTAATAGGTTACCTAATATTGCTATTCTTATAAGTAATGAAGATCACTGTTTAGTAAAAATACTTGAATCATACCAGAAAAAAGAACTTAAAACAAAGATCCCTCTTATAATTGGAAGTTCGAATTTATTAAAACCACTTGCCGAGAAATACCATATTCCTTTTTATGTCATTGATCATAAAGATCAGGTAGAAGCAGAAGAAGAAATTTTGAAATTATTCGAGGAATATAACGTAGACATGGTTATTCTTGCAAGATATATGCGAATTCTTACTCCAAATTTTGTTTGGAGGTATCCTAATAAAATAATCAATATTCATCCCTCATTATTACCTGCTTTTCCTGGCGCATACGCTTATGTTCAAGCATATGAAAGAGGAGCAAAAATTGTAGGTTGCACTGCACATTTTGTAACTGAAGACCTAGATCAAGGACCAATCATATGCCAAAAATCATTTAATGTTATGGATAGAGACAATATCGATTCCATTAGAAACAAAGGGAGGACATTAGAAAGCGTAACATTGCTTCAAGCCCTAAAATTGGCATTGGAAGGAAAACTAGAAGTTTATTGGGGAAAGGTCCACATTAAAAAAAATCGAAGAAGAAAAATATGATGACAAAATTATGGTTTTAATTTCGAAAGTGTTTCTATTTCAAAAGTATATCCTACAAATATGGTATAATAAAATAAAAAAGAACTAATGATATGAAGGAGGAAAGATATTGTTAAATAATGAATAACATTTATGGTTTATCTGATGTAGATATTGAAAAATGGAAAAACAAATCGAATCAAATCATAATTCCCATTGGTTCGTTAGAACAACATGGTCCACATCTTCCTGTATCTACTGATACTATCATAATAGAGCATTTAGCAAAAAAAATTGCTGAAAAAATTCAAAGCTTGTATATTCCTGCTATAGCTTTTGGTATCTCCTTTGAACATGAACCTTTGTTTAATATTTCATTATCTTCTACTACTTTTTCCAATCTTATTGGAGATATTTGTGTTTCACTTGCAAAGTATGGAATGAAAAATATAGTCTTGTTAAATGGCCACCATGGCAACATGGGAGCAATGTATTATATTTCCCAAAATATTTCTCATAAAATTCCAGCTCAAACACGAATCAACTTTATAAACTATTGGAATCTAATGAATGACTTTGATCATGCTGGCGAAATTGAAACATCTCTTCTATTAGCTATTAATACAAAATTTGTCAAAATGAAGAGGGCATGTGCAAATACCAAAGAAATGAATAGATCTAAAACTGCTTATACGAGCCTTGCCTCAAATCCAGGGTGTTTTCCAAAAGTCACAGGAAATGGGGTGTGGGGTGATCCAACCAAGGCATCCATAATAAAAGGACGTTCATTATTAGATGATGTAATTAAAAAGCTTGAGCATACAATAATAGAATTTCAAGAGTTTAGTTAAACTGCATTTATACCTAAATTTTTTCATGAACAAAAATTTACTCAAAAAAATAATGGCATTGAATGAAATTTTAATATATAACTAATATTCATTTGATAGTAACAGGTAGATTTAGTATTGTCAATTGATATGGCCGTAAAGGTTTTGGATGAGAGTTTTGGAAAAATTGTACTGATAAAATTAAAAGGTGGTAAAGTTATTCGAGGGACCCTTCATGGTTTCGATCAACACATGAACCTATTACTTGATGATTCCGTAGAGATCGTAGAAGGCAAGTCATCAGATTTGGGGACTATTGTAGTTAGAGGGGATAATGTAGTAATAATATCTCCTCCTCCGGTTTAAATTAGGGGATAGGAAAGGAGAAAGAGGAAGAAGAAGAAGAGGTTGATATGAGAAAATGACAAAAGGCACAACCTCAATGGGCAAGTATACCCGAAAAAAGGTACATATAAGATGTCGAAGATGTGGCCATAATTCATTTCATAAACGGGGAAAAGCCTGTTCAAAATGTGGCTATCCTGATCCAAAAATGAGAAAGTATAATTGGATCAAACGTCAAGTCATGTAATATAATAAAAAACATATACAAAATGGAAAGTCTAATCAAAAATTTTTAAGACTTTATTTTTTAGTAGATCTGTTCAAGCGGCTGGACATCATCATCACCTCAGCTATTTTAAAATTAAATATATCTCTTGGAGAATATAATTAGAGTTAAAATGGTTGAGACAAGCTCCTTTTTATTAATTCTAATTGGTCTATCCATGATTGGAGGAATTATTTTTGGGTTATATTATAATACAATCATTTCCTTTATTTTTCATCTAAAGAAAAGAAGAAATCCTTCAACTAATTCCATGACAAAGGAACAAGAAAATGTACAAAAATTGGAAAATCTACTTAAAACTAAACCAGATTTGATAAAAAAAAATTCAGAGTTAATGGAAGATGAATTGAAGATATACCAATTCGAGAAAGATCTGGCTACAAATGCTATTGAGAAGATTTTGCTTGCAACTAAAAACAAAGCAATTGATTCCTTTGAAAAGGATCGTCTTTTACTAAAGTATAAAGATCAATTAAAAAAGTTGAATGGAAAAATGGAGAAAATCCAGTCAGAAATAGATGTTACAAAATTAATTAATC
>JBIOXM010000009.1:0-6359 GCA_044869655.1 Nitrososphaeraceae archaeon
ATTTTTCCATTAAGACATCCAATAGACTTGGCAAAGGGAGCTGCTTCAATTGATCAATTAAGCAATGGTCGACTAATATTGGGAATAGCAGCTGGGGATAGACCTATTGAGTATCCTGCATATGGAAGAGATTTTGGGCAACGAGATATGCTCTTTAGAGAATCTGTTTATGATTTTCATCGTTTGCTTTCTGAAAGTTTTCCCATATATGATTCCATATTTGGGTCATTGACTGGTGAAGGTGATCTTTTACCAAAACCTACATCTAAAAAATTACCATTATTTGTTACAGGATATAGTAGGCAAACTATTGATTGGATAGCTAAAAATTCAGATGGATGGTTGATGTATCCAAGAGATATCCTTTTACAGCAACATATTCTAACTAATTGGAAAAATGGAGTTAGAAGAACTGGAAATGATTTTAAACCCTTTGCTCAGTCTTTATATATAGACTTGACTAAAGATCCTGATACAAATCCTAATCGCATTCATTTAGGATATCGCTTAGGAAGAAACAAATTGATTAAACATTTGAATGACCTCAAAGATATTGGAGTGAATCATGTCTTTTTTAATCTTAAATATAGTAAACGTCCCGCAGACGATGTCTTGGAAGAATTAGGAAAATTTGTAATTCCTTATTTTCCTCCACTAGATATACAATAATAATCTACTACATATTAACTTAACAGTAATTTTTTACAATTTCCATATACTTTCATCAAATTGTCATGACTGCTTATATTATATGTAATGACATGTAAATAGTAGTTCGGGATTTATATTATTTAATAATTATTAAAAACATAAAATCATATATAATATTTCTAAATATACTAAACAAAAATAAACCCGTTTTGAAAATAGTATTAAAGAACTTCACTTAGTATAGTCGTTTCCTTCTACAAAATTAATTACGAATTGGACTTAAAAGACATATGGAAATTCCAGATATTAGTAGTCCTAAAATCCTTTGTTTATACCTAACAATAAGCTGTTGTTTTGGGTTGTCTATACCAAAGGTATGATCAATCTTTAATATCATTTTATCAAAATTAAAAATTATCAAAGATACAAAATTTGTATTATTAAAAGTCCTCGCATTTTTTATTATTTCATGTAACAATACATAAGAAAATCTTTTACCTAAACTCACTACTGAAGTCGAGCGCCGGGAGTGGGACTCGAACCCACGAGTCCAAGGACATCAGCTGGCACGTCAATTTAAATTTCATGATCTCGAGGCTGACCCCTTTTAAGGTCATTTGACTTACCTAGCTTGGGTACCCCGGCATTCATTAAAATATTTAATTAGATATTAATATTTTATATAAATATATTAATATAATAATCTCATTTCATATTGTCTTTAAATTTACTGCTTCATTTTATCTGATTTTCAATTTATCTAAATGAACATATTAAGAGAAGAGAAAACAAATTCTAATCTAAAATTAATTATACTAAAAGTACATCACATCATTCAAAATAACAAATAACAAATAATCAAAAATTACATGATTTGATAAGGAAAATGACGCTCTCATCACTAAAAGACGAAAACCTACAAAAAATTCTTTTAGAGATTGGATATGATTCACTTTATCCAATTCAAGAACAAGCTATTTCTAATGGACTGTTAAGAGGCGAAAATTTACTTATAACATCTCCTACAGCAAGTGGAAAGACACTCATAGCAATTATGGCTGCTTTAAAAAAAATGGAAAAAAAGGAGAAAGTAATCTATATGACACCCCTTAGATCTTTAGCTAGTGAAAAATATCATGATTTTTTAGCATTAAACTCTATTAATTTCATTAACAACAACAATAAAAATTTAGCAACTGTTGCTAAAAACATAGACTTTGAAAAAAATTCTTTAGCCAAAAACAAAAAAGGAGAAGAAGGCAAACAGAAAAATTTTATTGTAAAGCTTGCAATGGGAAATTATGATTCTCCAGGTAATGATCTTCTTAATGCAGATATTGTAATTTTAACTAATGAAAAATTGGATGCACTAATTAGAAATGATAGTGAATTATTATCTAATGTAGGGTTATTTGTTATAGATGAAATTCATCTAATGGGTGACAAAGATCGTGGTCCAACGCTGGAAATGATGATAACAAAAATTAAAAAATTCTATCAAGAAGCCCAAATTCTTGCTTTAAGTGCAACCGTTTCTAATTCCAAAGACATAGCTGAATGGTTAAATTGTAAATTAATAGAAAATAATTGGAGACCAACTGAACTATTTGAAGGTGTATATGATAGCGGGATAATTCGTATGAATAATAATACCAAAATTAAAATAAATAATTATTATAATTTTCAATCTATTCCTGTATCTGTTGCAATAGACTCTTTGGAAAGTGGAGGTCAAGCTATAATTTTTGCTGAGACTCGTAAGCGAGCAGCATCACTTGCTGCAAAATCAGTCCAAGGTGTGTTTAGGTTATTAGATAAAGATCAGAAAGAAAAAGCTAACAAGTCAGCATTACAATTATCAAAAATTTCAGATGATACTGATATTACAAAAAATCTCATCGAGATGGTGTCAAAAGGTGTAGGTTTTCATCATGCAGGATTAAGTCAACCCATAAGAGAAATTATTGAAGACTCATTTAAAAAAGGAATAATTAAATTACTCGTAGCAACTCCAACCTTGGCAGCAGGCGTAAATCTACCAGCACGTAGAGTGGTATTGTCAAGTATTTTACGATATGATTACGATATTGGAACAAATATTCCAATTAGTATTTTGGATTATAAACAATTTTGTGGTAGAGCAGGAAGACCACAATATGATACCTTTGGGGAAGCAATAATCATACCAGAATCAGGTATGAATTCTGAAGAATTATATGATCATTATATCCTTGGAACTCCAGAACCGATTAATTCAAAACTTTTTAATGAAAAGGCATTACGTTTCCATATCTTAAGTACTATTTCTACTATCCCTGGTATGAAAAAATCAGAATTATATGACTTATTTTTAAATACGTTATTTGCCCAGAATTATAGAAAATCTACTATAGTTTTCAAAATAGATGTTGCACTGGAATCGCTTGAAAAGTGGAATCTTATTAAATCAAAAAACGAAAGATATATTGCAACTGATTTTGGAAAAAAAACTTCTATTTTATATATAGATCCTCTTACCGCTATCGAATTTAAAAATGAATTAGATACATTAAACGAAATAAATACAAATGAATCGTTAAAGGCAATAACTCGACACACACAAAATGAGTATAATAATCTCATTATAAAATTTTTACATGTTATATCTGAGTGTTCAGACTTTTATCCAAAGCTTGGATTAAGGAAAAAGGATATGGATTATTTTTATAGCTTTGTCAATAAATATATGGATGAGGATTTATTATTTGACCTAAATGAATACAATTGTTCAAGGAGTTTCTTGGGGTTATATGAATGGATTAACGAGGGAAGTGAAAGAAACCTAAGTGATAGGCTTGGAATTGAACCTGGCGATATGCATAGAATTGTAGAATCAGCTGATTGGTTATTATATACATTAAATGAGTTTGCTAAATTGTTTAAAAGAGATGATGTTCTCGAAACTTTAGCAGATCTTCGAATTAGAACAAAGTACGGAGTGAAACAAGAATTGCTTCCATTAATTAAGTTAGAAGGTGTAGGAAGAATACGAGCTAGAGCGTTATATAATGCTGGATTCGTAGATATTAAAACATTGAAATCAACCCCCGAATCTACTATATCTACTATATCTAAAATTGGGCCATCAATTGCAAAAAAGATTAAAAAACAATTAAGATGATGAATAGGTCAAATTCATTTTTCATCTAGTAAAAAGAATATTATTATTATTTTTTTATTTAATCAAGTAAAAAAATACATATAATAATGAAACAAACTAGTGGCTATATTATATATGATATTTTCTGACGTCAATTCACTTATTATGGTATTAATTTATGGAATAATCACTTCTGCCATTTCGTTTTTGGCAGTTTATTTTGCTATGCCAAAAGCAATTGCCTTTCTACTGGAAAAAGGTATGATAGTACAAGATTATCATAAAACTGAAAGACCAAATGTTCCCAGACCTGCAGGTCCAATTCTAATAATAGGAGTTACACTATCTTTAATGGTAATTTATTGTTTAACATTCAACGAAAAAATTCTGGCTATCTTGTTTACTACTATTATTGCTTTCCTAATAGGATATATAGACGATAAAAAAGTAATGCCAGGTTGGTTTAAACCTGTTGCATTATTAATTGCTGCTTTGCCTATTCTACTATTAGGGGCATATGATACTAATCTAAATCTTATATTTGGTAATGCCTTCATTCCGCTTTTATACATACCACTTATTCTAATAGCTATTCCTGTTATTGGAAATACTATTAATTCTATTGATGTTTTGAATGGTGTAGCTAGTGGTTTTATACTAATCGCATGTATTCCTTTAATTATTAGTGTCTATATATTTGGAAGTGTAGAAGTTTTTTTAGCATCACTTTCCTTATTTTTTATAACACTTGCTTTTTATAAATTTCACAAATTTCCAAGTAAAATATTCCCAGGGGACTCGGGTACTTTGCTGTTAGGTGCAATGTATGGTGCAATAGCCATAACAGGCAAATCAGAACTTATTGCAATTATTGCATTACTTCCTGCAATATTTAACTCATTTCTATTCCTTTCTAGTGTAAAAAGAGTAGTTGAACATAGAGAAATTACAGCAAGGCCTACATCTTTAACTGATGATTTTAAATTATCCGCATCTACCGATAAAAAAGCTCCAATTACACTCTTAAGACTACTTTTAGTTGACGGTCCACTTTCAGAAAATGAATTAGTTAAAAAAATCTTTAAATTAGCAATTTTTTCATCAATTTTAGCATTAATTTCAATTGTTATCCAATATTATTTTGTCTTAGGTGGGAGAATTTAAAATGTCCAATCTATTTTTGCTTATTGGAGTTATTTGGGTTACACTTTTAGCAATATCTGCATTTTTAGTAATTTTTATTGCACCAATAGATATTGTAATTTTTAATAATAGAACAGATCTGTATATAACTTCAATAGTACAGGCAACAATAGCTATAGTAATAGTATTAATGTTAATAGTATTTTTGAATTATTTAAAGAAGCTTTATATCCAAAAAAAATTACATATAGAATAACAATTCATTTTTTTTATTTTACTTTATTAATTCAATAAATTAAAATCCAATTGATATTTAAACTTATTATAAATGGATGGATTGGACTTGAATTTATCAAATACTGATGAGAAATATGTTATTAATTTATGGAAGGCTTTTTGTAGATCTAGAAAAGCTCTTTCTTTTGAATATAATACTACTGATGCAGTTATTAATAAATGGGATAATAGATTTTTTAATATTTCTTCAATAGAACAGATTAGAAAATATGTACAAGAAAATATAACAATCGAGGGACATGTTTTAGATGATCCATTCTAATTATTTATTCCGTTGTTAGCGCTGACATATTTTTTTCTGCCACATATACTGATTTTATTTTTGAAAATCCCCTTTCTTCTAAAAACAACCAATTTTTTCCACAAATAACGCAAGTTATTATTTTCTCACTTGGCAAAAATTCAAGCTCATGATGACTGCAACGTATTTGATATTCTAATTTCATAGCTTCCATTTCTTTTATTGTGTCAATATGTCTGACAGAGTTTTCTGTCACTATGCATTCATCAGTCCTATTTTTATAGTAATGTTAATATCAATATTATTTGTCATATTCTTATCTTATTTATTAGGGATATTCAACTATATTATTTTTTCAATTAAAAAATTTAGTATTTAGATGATAAAGAATCCCAAAATTAAATTAAATAATTTAATCTATAACTTTTATCTATATTAATTTTAACGAAAACATTCATAGCAAAATTAAATAATATTAATCTTTATAAATATTATATATATGAAAATAACGATCCATATCTTTCTATTTATTACGATACTTGTAGCCTCAATATCACTATATACCAATGCAGATGCACAATTAAAACCTAATGTCAAGGTTTCACCTACCTGTGGTGATACTAGTGGATATGGAATGAAGTTAAATGTAAATGGATTCGAACCTAATAGCAATGTTGGTTGGAAATTAGTTCATCCAGAAACACAGACAAGTCCTACTTATGGTTATTTTGCAACAAACAAAACAGGAGGTTTTTCTGAATCTGAATATATTGAAGGAGAGTTAGAGACGGGTAAATATGAAATTCAATTCTTCGATGACGCTAATAATGATGGCAAACCAGACCAAGGTAAAAAAGAATTTATTGTATCCATGTCTACTCCATGTAA
>JBIOXM010000010.1:0-2144 GCA_044869655.1 Nitrososphaeraceae archaeon
ATTTATTAATATAGCGGCTCATGAGCTTCGAACTCCTACACAAACTATTATAGGATATTGTGAAATGATAAATATATTTCCTGAGAAAAAAGATGAATACATAAATCCCATAAAAAGAAATTCTGAACGATTATACAAGCTTACCCAGGATATATTAGAGGTATCGAGAATAGAAAGTAATTCATTAAAGCTGGATATACAAAAGCTTGAATTAAATGAAATAATAAATGAAACAGTAATAGATTTTATTCGTAGGCCTTTATCTAGTAGAAACAAAGATGTAAAAATAAATTTTAATCCCTCTAATAATTCAACAATATTTGTTTACGCCGATAAAAATAGAATCCAACAAGTAATATTTAATCTCTTGGATAATGCTTCTAAGTTTACAGAGAAAGGAGAAATAACTTTATCAATAATAGGTAATGAGGAAAATAATAATAATAATAATAGTAATGACAAATATAATGATATGATAACAATTAGAATACAAGATACAGGTAGAGGCATAGACTCAGAAATGGTGCCACGACTATTCAAAAAATTTGCAACAAAATCTGAAAGAGGTACAGGCCTTGGTTTGTACATTTCTAAAAATATTATTGAAGCTCATGGCGGAAAGATATGGACTGAAAAGACGTCAAATGGTAAAGGGACAGTATTTGTATTTACTTTACCAACAACAAGAAATAATTATAAAAAGTAATATATTGTAAAGATATGAAATTTTTAGAAATTATTTTAGTGATGTAAATATGTATACTCATATAGATTTTAATTTTTATAAATTATATGATAATATTGTTATACAAAATATTATAACAATCAAAAAGTTAGTTGTGAAGGCAAATAAAATAATAAATAACATTGAAACATATACAAGATTTAGTATATCGATAATAAAATGAATCATCTCAATTCAGAGAAATCGAAGATTATATAATTGTAAATCTTATAAATAATATTACTATCTTATTATCAAATCATAGAAAAAAATTGCGATTATCACTCTCCATGATATAAATCCATCATGTGCAGAAAAATTACAATTAATTGCTGATGAGCTCAATCAACTAAAAGTAAAATATAATCTAAGTGTTGTTCCATATTATAACAAGAAAATAACATTAAAGATAATCTAGAGTTTTGTACTCAAATTTCATCATTATTACAGTCGGATAACGTAGAACTTACTTTGCATGGTCTTTATCATCAGATAAATGGAAAAATAGAAGATTTTGATTCATAATCAAAAGAACAATATGCAAAAAAATATTGTTATATTGTTCAGGCAAAAATATACACTATTTTATGAAAAATTAGGATTTAAATTAGCTAATGATATGTTTGTTATGAAATTTGAACTATAGTTATTGATTTTTATAAAGAGTGTATTAATACTATTATTGTAGTACTGAACTTTTTAGCAATATATAGTTAAATATTTTTTAAACACTAGATATAAAATAGTGAAGATTGTTAGTAATAGAAGTCATTTATAAACTTTTAAGTGAATATATAATGTAATAAGAGATTGTGTATAACACTAGTCATTATACTATATTCACAATATTTGAAATTAATGAGGTATAGATACCCATGATTAATGATATTTCCTATTTTATCTCTTTAATAACTGCAAATTTTTTTCCTTCTCTAAACATACAGGTAATTCTTTTGACCTTTCCTTTATTATCAATCTTATCTTGTTGGATTTATATGCTTCCTAGTTTTATTAAATCCAATAATATTTTTAAAGTAACTACAATCAAAAAAACTTTAGAACATAAAAAAAAGTACAATAATAAAATGGCATTACCTTATGTGTCTGTAATAGTTCCTGCTAGGAATGAACAAGATAATATTGAAAGATGTCTTATTTCATTGATGGAACAAGACTATCCCAATTTGGAGATAATTGCAGTAGATGATAATTCAACAGATGCAACATTAATCAAAATGAAAAAAATACAACAAAAATATCAAAAACAAAAAAATTGTCACACCTTAAATATAGTAGAATTAAAATCGAAACCAGATGATTGGACTGGTAAAACGTGGGCATCAGAACAAGGCTATCTTGCAAGTCATAATGCTATTTTACTATTTGTTGATGCAGATTGTTATTATGAAAAAAATTGCCT
>JBIOXM010000011.1:0-4281 GCA_044869655.1 Nitrososphaeraceae archaeon
TTGAAGATAACACTCAAAGTAGTTCTAAAATCAACTCTGCAATAAATCAATTAGAATCAAATGTCTTGGCATTAAAACAAGGTGGAAACATAGCAGGAATAGATTTAAAACCATTACCAACAGAATTTTCCGATGATTGGAATAAGATTTATCTTAAATGGATTTCACTTAAAACAATCATAGCAAATAATATAACCAAACCAAGCGATGAAAATATAGGTTCAATAGACGAATTAACACAAAGAATATTTGAAACAGAAGCACTATCTTTAGTAAATTCATCTAATATATTGGTTACAAAATTGGGGGAATATGTAAAAACTAATTCAGAGAACTTATTGTTTAATCAACGAGTATTTATTATTTTGGACATTGTTATTATTGCTGCTTTTGTACTTTACCTTACCAAGAAGATATTAAAACCTATACTTTCTTTAACTTCTGCAATATATGAGGTAAATAGAGGCACCCTTCATGTAATAGCTCAAAGCAAAGGTAATAATAATAATAATAATAATAATGAACTTTCACTTATAGGTAATTCTTTCAATTATATGGTGAACTATATTAAAAATATCAAAAAGGAAGATGAATTAATAAAGGAACTTAAAAAGGAAAATGAAGAACTAAAAGTTCATGATAAAATGCAAAAAGAATTCATAAATGTAGCAGCACATGAAATAAAAACACCCATTCAACCAATAATTGCCCTTTCTGAATTACTTCAGCAAGAAGAAGGAATAACAAATATAGAAAAAAATAAACAATTTCTAGATATTATTTTTAGAAATTCAAAACGACTTAAGCAGCTCACAGATGATGTATTAGATGTTGCTAGTATTGAAAGTGGTTCTTTCTTTTTAAATAAAGAAAAGTTCAATCTCAAGGAAATGATAACAGATGTTTTGAAAGAGTATGAGCAAACAATACAAAATAAAAATAATCTAAAATTCTTTTTAGAATTTAATGATAACAACGATGAAATAATTCTAGTAGAGGCAGATAGGAATAGGGTTAGTCAAGTCATTCATAACCTGTTACACAATGCACTCAAATTTACAAAGGAAGGTAGTATTACTGTTATTGTTGAAAGAAAAAAAGATAATCCTAATGACAAATATGATGAAATTCTGGTTAGTATAAAAGATACAGGAACTGGAATACATCCTGAAGTATTGCCAAAACTTTTTACAAGGTTTGCCACTAAATCCCCTATAGCAGGAACAGGTTTAGGACTATTTATTTCCAAGAGTATAATTGAAATGCATGGTGGAAAGATATGGGCATATAATAATGATGAAAAAGATAAAGATGATAGAGGCTCAACATTTACTTTTAGCTTACCAGTAAAAGAATAACACTAATAGTAATTCTGTAATATAATAAATAATATGAAATAGATTTCCTTAAAAAAGCTATTAAGAAAGTATCTTGAAATTTCTAGAGAAATTCCACAAACTCAAAATTAATTTATATTCTCAAGTTATCTTGAAATAAGTTTCTAAATATAAAACCATATACAAGTTAGAAGTACCTCTACATTGGACTCCTCTTTTAGAAACGCTATCGATATTATTCTGCTGGAACTAATTCTGCTAAATAGATAAATATACACGGAGATACCTCATTATTACGATTATTCAATTTTAATTTTCTTTGAATGTGAAATATGGAACTTATTATACCAAAATAAAGCTCCTGACATTATAATAAAATCTGTTATATAGAAGAGCTCCCAAAACCAAAGATTTTCAGAATTGCCTGTTACAAAATCATTAACATAGCCGTCATCTGCTATTGCATTGACTAATAATGATAATGAAGATAGAAACCAAGGGATATTGTGTTCATAATCTTTACGTAAGGTTACCAGTATTAGTGAAGAAGGTATTATTAACATAAAATCTAAAATAGGATACAAAATAGTTACTATAATAGCTATAAAATCATCGTCAGTATGAAAATCATAAGAAAAAAGATTAACTAAATTATAACTAATAAAAAGCACTGTAATAATTGATATTATAATAACAAGTTTAGATTTTATTTTAATGTGTAAAGAACGTATTACCGTAAATAAATGTAAAGCAAGAAATCCATATCCCGCAAACCATAAAGCATCTGTAATAGTTACAAGTCTTTGTTCTTCTATTCCCAATGCATAATAATTATATAAAAGTGTAAAATCTGCAGAAAACCATGATATAATACCTAGAGCAAGAAATAGATATGATTTACCATGAATGCCATGAATTCCATATCTACAGATGGCAATAATACATAAAATCGAAGCAGTAGCTGCAGTTATGTTTAATATCCAAAGAGAAATAGAATGCTTACCGTGTTCTTCTGAATATATTACAATAACATTTGCAATGATTATAGCTATTACCATTGAGAAAATAAAATATTTTAGTGTTAATCTATGGCTGGTCTTTTCTTCTGAAGACAAATGTTGTTGAGAATATGATATTGTCTTGATATTAAGTATTCATTTGGAAAGTAGTTAAGAATTTAATTTCAAAATAGAAATTGAAAGAGTACATAAAAGCATTAACATATAATATATCAAGCTAAAGAAGAATTAGTTATTGGTAGGCATTATTCTATAGACTTTGCCATGTTCAACTGAAACCACATAAAGGAATCCATCTTGTCCTATATTCATACTGCTTATACCTCCAAATCCTGTTCCAAATACTATATCTTCAAAACCTGTAGAATTCCAATTCTGTAAGACCTTTGAACTCAATTCTGAAGGTAACGATAAATGTGTTCTATTTTTATTGAGGTCAAAATGATATAGTTTTCCATCTAAAAAAGCTCCTACAAATATGTCATTGTGGTATTGTGTGCCAAGCTTTTCTGAGATAAGAAATTTGAGACCTGTGGGTACTACCTTTTGTGTCCATACAAATTCGGGCTCATTATAAATTCCACTTCCATTGAAATTCACAAGGGCAAAAGGAGCAGCTGGAGTATATTTACTTAGTCCTTGTACTATTCCATATCCACTGTTGAAACCAGGTCTAACTATGTTTATTTCATCATTAATCCAATGACCAGGTTCTGTATTCCATAGTGCACCTGTAATAGGGTCAAAATCCATTCCAAACCCATTGTGTATTCCATATGCATAGTACAGATTCAAAGGAAATGTGTCTCCTATTATTCCATGACCTTTATCATCTAACACTGGATTACCACCTGGTGTTGTCCTGAGAATTCCAGCCCTGCCGTCAACAATAGTACTATTAACATAGTTTTGAGTCAAAGTCTGAATGGCTGTTTCATCAAATTCACTCACTACTTCACCTATTACTATGTACAGATTATTATCTGGTCCAATAGTAATATATCCACCATGATTCTCTATTGAATTTGCTGGTAATTTTAAAAGTAGCTTTGGATTGATTAGTTTGTTATCCACAAATTCATAACGATATACCATATTGCCTAGAATATGTGTACTGCTATTACCGTCGCTAGTTGACTTTTCAGGTCTATCAATAGTATTATTGTTGTTGGCTACTTCGGTATAATACAAGAATACATAAGTACCATTCTTTGTTGAAATACTTTGATTAGTAACGGCTATTCCAAGCAATCCTTGATAAAATCCTTTAGCAACTGGGACATCTAGTCGCGTTTTATCTGATAATATTCCATCAACTACTCTAACCAAACTGCCGTTTTTTTGTAGAATCAAGAAATCATCTTTTCCAAGGAAAGCCATTGTTGTAGGCATATTCAAACCATCAACTACAACTTCTACTGTCAGAGTAGAGTCTCTTATTTGAGGCATCTTAGCCTTACTATTACTAGAATAGGAAATAGGAGAAATAGAATTGCTCTCACCCAAACTAGAGCTATTGACAATTGATGATTGCAATTTTGAAGTTTGTAAAGAATCAAATGTAGTTGTTGTTGTAATATTTCTATCTGAAACTGCAGCAAATGAATCTGGGAGAGAAATTATTAATTGATTTTCTTCAGTTGTTGTTACTATGATAACACCTAAGATTGACATAACTAATATTATTGATAAATTAACATCTGGGGTGAGAAGCTTATTCGAGATTTTGTGCCTCAACCGCTCTATGCCTCGTTTTTATTATAGGTATAAAAATTATACTCAAGCAATATGAATCGAAAATAACTGTCTACTATATAACATTTAATATTGAACCCGTGAATTAGTAAAGTTCAAATGCCTCAGCTCAAGAAATTGAACATATTCTTTATTCCATAACTTCAAAATATAAGTTTCTAATAATAAAA
>JBIOXM010000012.1:0-7693 GCA_044869655.1 Nitrososphaeraceae archaeon
TCTTTTTTAGATCTCATTGAATAATAAATAAATAGTTTTTTGCAGTTGTAATGCATCTTTGGAAAAGTGATCCAAAGTATATGAATCTATTAAGAAAGGGTTTTTATTATAAGATATTATGTAACAAATTATTAAACAGAATTCCTATGTCAATATGAATTAACTCATTTCATACTGTATGTTAATAATTATCATAAAAATTGATTTTCAAAGCTCTTACATCTATAATACTTTACTTCAAAATCTTTATCTATTATGTTACCTAATCTTGTTATAATGAAAATTCGAGCGCTCCAAGTCTTAAATTTTAGTTATAGAGTCAATGCAGTGGTTTGAACTAAATCTATAAGAATGCTATTATATTAAGTTCATTTTTCTAATAAAAAAATTTCTTACACAAAGAAATTAACAAATATAAAATGTTCTTTCTTCTGGAATGAAGTGTCTTTTTATTTGGTAACATCATTTTGTAACATTATTTGCAATTTTGTGAAATGAAGTTTTCTCTATTCATTGCAATAATTATTAAAAATATATTCAACTCTTTTATAGATTACCGTATTATCCTAAATAATAAATGAGATCTAAATTATTAGAAAAGAGTAATCAACGACCAAGGGAGCAGAAATAAACAATGACAATAAACGTACGTGGTTATGCTGCACCTTCTGCCAAGGCCCAATTAGCGCCATATCAATTTGAACGTCGCGACATGCGTGCTGATGATGTAGTTATCAGGATTCTCTACTGTGGCATATGCCATTCGGACGTACATGAAGTGAACCATGACTGGGATCGCAACAGCATTTACCCAATGGTGCCTGGCCACGAGATAATTGGCCGCGTGGTAAGTGTTGGATCAAATGTCACTCAATTTAAACAAGGTGATCATGTTGGTATAGGTTGTATGGTTGATTCCTGCCAGCAATGCTCAGCATGCAAGCAAGGGCTTGAACAGTATTGTGAAAAGGGTCCAACACTTACCTATGATGATAAAGATAGGCATGATCAAATGCCCACTTACGGTGGCTATTCAGAAAAAATTATTGTCAGGGAAAAATTCGTATTGCGGATTCCGGAAGACTTAGACTTGCAAGGTGCTGGACCATTGTTATGTGCAGGCATAACCACATGGTCTCCACTCCGCCATTGGAGAGTAAGAGAAGGGACAAATGTGGGAGTCATAGGCCTTGGAGGACTCGGTCATATGACGCTAAAACTGGCTAAAGCACTCGGCGCAAATGTCACGCTGATTAGCCGTTCGCCTGGAAAAGAGCAGGACGCACGTCGCCTAGGTGCTGACAATATAGTGATTTCCACTGATGAAGAACAGATGGCCGCTGTCAACAACAAGTTTGACCTGATAATCGATACTGTACCTTACGTTCACGATCTTAATCCATATCTACCATCCCTGTCGCTTAACGGCACATTGGTCCTGGTTGGGTTACTAGGCAATCTTGAACCAACATTAAACACTGTTCCATTGATAATGGGGCGAAAATCAGTGGCCGGTTCGGCTATTGGTGGCATTGCAGAAACCCAGGAGCTTCTAGATTTCTGCGGAGAGCATGGAATCACTGCTGATGTTGAGGTTATCAAGATTCAGGACGTCAATGAAGCATACAAACGCATGCTTAAAAGTGATGTGAAATATCGCTTTGTTATTGATATGGCATCGCTAAATTCCTAATGGTGAAAAATAAAATATCAAACGAAGTAATTGATTCCAATACCTAGGCTCAAATGTTACTATTTTAAATTGTTCTCTTCTAATTTGTCTTCAACTATTTTATATTTTAGAGGCTATAGTCACATAATAATAATAAGTGATCTAAAAAATGGGAAATAAACCTGAAGGAAAAATTGCAGTTATTACTGGAGGAACCAGTGGTATTGGCTTGGCTACTGACAAGAGATTTTTAGAATAAGGAGCATATATTTTCATTACTGGACTCTTCCAAAAAGAGCAACTAATCCTAAACCTCATGATCGTGTTGCAATCGTTGGAATAGTAGTAGAATTAGGTCACTTGGATATTCGATATTAAAAAGGAAACATATGTTACTATAGCGATGGGTCACGGTTCAAAATATTATAATCTTTATTAGACATTAATGAGTATATTTTAAAAAGAAAAAACAGCTTTGCATTTTGTGACATGAGATTGTAAAATTAAAATTTAAATACTATGTTTTTTACCTATAATTAATGAAAATACAGAGGAATCTCCCTTTGTTGTTATTATTTTTATTATCAACAGTATCAATTCTTGCTATTATTACTATATCATTATCTACCTCTATTTATGCACAAGAAAATCAAACAAAAACAACACAATTACCTGAAGCAGCAAAAGGTCCTGCTATTCCTACGAAAGGATATTTGGTTGAAGAAATTCGTGATGGACTATATTGGGTAACAGATGGTGCTTATAATACAATGTTTCTAGTAACAGATGAAGGTGTTGTAGCAGTTGATGCTCCTCCTACTATTGGTAAAAATTATCTTAAAGCTATATCAGAGGTAACTGACAAACCCATTACCCATGTTATTTATAGTCATGCCCATATAGACCATATTGGTGCTGCAGGAATGTTTCCAAAAAATGCAGTTATTATCGCTCAGGAGGAAACTGCAGCAGAATTACAAAGAGCTAAAATGGTGGCCACAAATGCTTCTATGGTGCCACCAATACCTACTGAAACCTTCTCAAATAATTATACTTTGCAGATTGGAAACCAAACCCTTCAACTAGACTATTATGGCAATAACCATTTGCCTGGAAACATATTCATTTATGCTCCAAACCAAAGGGTGCTTATGTTAGTTGATATAATATTTCCAGGCTGGGTACCATTTCCATATCTTGCAGTATCTAAAGATATAGCAGGTTATATCAAAGCACACGACATAGTTCTGAACAATTATGACTTTGATACCTTTGTTGGGGGACATCTTACTAGACTTGGAACAATTAATGATGTAATAGTACAAAAAGAATTTATCTTTGACTTGGAAAAGGCAGCGGGAAAATCTAACAATGAAATTCTTTTTAGTGAGACTGCAAAACAAGTAGGAATTTTTGATAATCCTTGGTTGATTTTTTCAAAGTATATTGATGCTGTCAACAAAAAATGTGTACAAGATATGTTGCCAAAATGGGAAAATAAACTAGGTGGTGCACGAGAAGTAATGTCGACTCTTTGCTTCGCTATGTCTCAGGCTGGAAGGATAGATCCTACTACACAGGCATTATTGCAAAATAGTACGTTTGTCTACAAATAACATATCCCTCTTATTTTTTATTTTATCTTCATAATCTTACACAATATCATCAAATATATTGCGATGTTCAATTCCTGACTATAGGAGAAATGATAATTCTTCAGAATATCATCAAAATAACAATTTGAATAATACTTTTAAATAAAATGGATAATAATCAAAATAAAAAAAACAAAAATGAAGAAGAACGTCATGCAACCTGGTTAGAGCTTTTCTATGACCTTGTTTTTGTCGTAACAGTTTCACAACTATCTCATTATTTATTCCATGATGTGTCTTTATCAAATTTTTTTGGATTCTTGTTTCTCTTTATACCAGTTTGGTGGTCATGGATAGGTACAACATTCTTTGCTACTAGATTTTATTCTGATGATTTAGGACATAGACTTCTACTACTATTACAAATGGGGGGTGCAGGTGCTATGGCTATAAATATTTCTGGAGCTTTTAATAATACATTTTCCGGTTTTGCATTATCTTATGCCTTTATGCGTTTAATACTTGTAATAGAATATGTCCGTATATTTAGGACTATTAAGTCTTCAGAATCTGCTAATCCTTTGGTAAAAAGATACATAATTGGTTTCTCTATTGCAGCAATCATATGGTTAATATCTGCTTTTGTCCCCATTACAGAAATACGTTTTGCATTATGGGTTATTGGCTTAATAATTGACTTTGGTACTCCTATTAGTACTAGTAAATTAACTTCAAAATTTGCACCTCATATATCTCATTTACCAGAACGAATGGGCTTGTTTACGCTTATTGTACTGGGAGAATCAATCGTTGGTATAGTTAATGGAATGACTGAACAAATTTGGGATGTGTATTCAGTGATTGAGGCATCTTTGGGATTATGTATATCTTTTAGTCTTTGGTGGTTATATTTTGATAGTACAGGAAGATTACCTATACAAATTCTCAGAGAAAAGGGAAGAATTTCCTTATACCTGATCTGGTTATATACACACTTTCCGTTGGTTGTTGCAATAACAGCTGTAGGAGTTGGTATTAGACGTTTAGTATCAAGTGATCAACATTCTGTATTATCTACCTCTGATTTATGGCTAATTTGTGGTTCAGTAGCTATATCATTAATTTCACAGAGTGTATTACATTTTATTTCTATAGATCGAGATACTCATGATTTTACTCGTAGAAAAAAGTTTGCAATTTCCAGAATAGTTTCAGCTATCGTAATCATTAGTATTCCTATTCTATTAAATAATTATGGCATACCAATTATAATAGCATCTTTAATCACTGGAGTGTGTGGATTTCAAATAGTCTTCGATCTAAAGTCTCATCCTCACCACAGGATTTTTAAATTATAGATATGCATCATAAATCACTTTAATAATAATGTGCATACATATGGTTTGAAATAGTGACTGTAATTTCTATATTTGATATTCTCAGACACATCAGAAGGATAAAGCAAAGTTGTTATCTTTGTACTAAAAATAAGAAATTGTTTTATAAATAATCCAGAATGGAGTTATACAACATACGACCTTGGCCGAAGGTATTGCTTGATTAAGGCATAGGCTAGATTTCGAATACTGTCTCACCAATCAAAGCATGCCATTGAGAAAAAGCAAATTTAGGGCATCTTATGACTCGATAAGCACCTAACGGAGTAGCATTGGTTGGGAAAGCCAGCCCAAGCTCAGTTTTCATTTAGTTTTAGTAGAACTACCAACAAAGAAATTGTCGAGAATTTTTATTACAAAGTCTGGCTGCTCTTCTGGAATCCAGTGACCCGAATTAGGAACTGTAATACCGGTAGCATTTTGAGCCAATTTCTGCATCCCATACACGATAGTAGGCATAGTAATATTACCTCCAAATATTGGAATGTATCCTGCTCCTAGTGCCAGTACGGGTATTGTAAGTTTTGTCTTTGAATAATTCATATTTTGAATCGCATCCTGCTGGAAAGCTCGATAATACTCAAATCCGGCATGCATTCCCCCTGGAGCAGAATAATGACTAACAAATTCGTTGATATCCGTTTGCGTTATAGCAGATGGATTATACGCAAGATTACGGTAGAACCATGATAAATACGTCATCTCTTTTCCTTGTACAAGGGCTTCAGGTACATCAGGTGTTTCATGGAATGAGCGCCACCATATTGGCATCATTCCAGGAGGTTCGAACCCAGGAATAGTTAAATCCATGACTACTAACTTTTTTACGTCCGTAGGATGTGCAGCTGCATACGAGTAGGCCACCTGTGTTCCAATATCGTGACCAACTAGAAAAATTGTTTTAAATCCTAACTGAGTAACTAATTGATGTATATCTTCAGCAACGGTTTTACCATCATAACCAGTTAATGGTGTTGAAGAGTCTCCAAGGCCTCGCAGATCAGGGGCAATAATAGTATAGTTCTTAGCTAAAGCTGGCATAATATGTCTCCACTCATACCATGTTTCTGGCCAACCATGTAACAAGACTATAGGGTCTCCTAGACCACCTGTAACATAGTGTAATTGAATACCATTCACAGATGCCATATGATGTGAAAAGGTCACATTACCATTCTCAAAAGATAAATCTTCATTAAAAGGTGGTTGTTGTTCTTGTGCTATTGTAGTATGATCTATGTTGAATGTTAATGAGCTAAAAATTATTAAGGTTACAACAAGAATTGTAAGAAATATTGCTACCAAATAAAATGGAAACTGAAATGAACGGTTGTTTTTTTCAGCCATAGAACAATTATACAGAAGAATATTATTTAAGTTGTTATATAATGAAACAATTAATTAACAATTTCTCTAAAATGAATGTTTATTTTTTGTTGATAAAAAGGTTAATAATAGTCATATTTACTCTTTCAAAATTCGATTTAATGATGCTAAATTTTTTGAGAATATCTAAAAGTATGGATGAATCAATATTTTTATATTTCTTTAATATATCCTTCCATTATAGTTTATTTCAGTCAATAGTTTTCTATCAATGAGAAATTCAGCTCCTAAAATTTGGATAAAAAATTTCTTTAGGTTTTCATTTTTTAATAGCAATCATAGCCATAACACAACATAGTTAAATCTTATTTTATTATTGAACTACAAAATTGTGTCAAAATCAGTTCATACACCTTCGATCCCGATTTGCTAATACTGCTTTATTTTGTTATATAGATAACCGATAAAATTTCCATATAAAGTGTTCTATGGATAATGTGTCTATTTTTGAGAATCCTGCTTCGTTTGCATATCTTTTAAAAGTCGAAGGAGTCATAGATGCTCCTGTAGCTTCAGAATTTGCATAAGCCATTGATTGTGGAAGACAAAGTAATACACTAAAATTATAATATAGTCTTCCTGCAAAATCATTTTTATCCGGTAATTTATCTTCCATTTTAACATCACCAACTAAAACAGCTCCATCTCTAGATACTATTTCTTTCATTTTTCGTAGAGCTTCAATAGGATATGCCATATCGTGTATCGATTCAAAGGTCATAACCAAATCATACTTTTCCTTAGCAGCCATATTCTCAATTGGAGTAGAATATAGAGATATTCTTTCTTCTAGTCCTTCATCCTTTACATTTTTTGAAGCATTATCGATTGTAGAAGAATCTGCATCAATGGCATCTATCTTGATTAAAGGAAAGTTTTTAGCTAAGGAGATACTTGCCCAACCATCTCCACAACCTACTTCAAGAACCCGTCCTCCTTCAGATTTAAGTTTATTTTCTATATCCGACATAGAAGAAATCCATTTTGCAATATCGTTGACAAACATAGGTCTATTACCTTCACCTTGTGCAAATAACAAATCTATTCCATAAGAAGAATAAGATATACCTTTGCCAGTCTTGAATACTTCAAGTAATTTATCCATTACTAATGAAAGACTTGGAATCCAATAAACAAAAGGAATAGCATATGCGCTATTATCACGATCACAAAATACTATTGCATGTTCTTCTGATATACTAAATTTATTTGTTGAAGGATCATATTGTATGTATCCATTGACTGTCATACACTCTAACCATTCTCGTAGATAACGTTCAGAATAATTGGTTTTAGTAGCTAATTCACTAGAGGTCACTGGACCTTCCTCTTTCAATGAATTAAAAAGATCCAGTTTATGTCCTAGATATAAAGTAAGACAACTTATAGCAGAGTTTGTTTCATTGATAATGCGTTCTGCAAGTTGGTCGACTTTCTGTTGATTCATAAAAAACAATTGTTGTATTACAAATATAAAAATTCTTGATTGTTCAAAGTACATTGTGAAGCAAAGTATCATTCAAAAATCAAAATAATGACGAATTTTATTGAACATCCGTGAATAAAATTTATAAATACATGATTTCTGCTCCCAACCACTTGTCATGCTCAAAGCCCTCTGAGCCGTTATACTAGTAGAGTTC
>JBIOXM010000013.1:0-2347 GCA_044869655.1 Nitrososphaeraceae archaeon
ATATACTACATATTAGAATAAAAATATTTTAAAACAAATTATCACAATTATTTCGGTAAATATTTTCCCTATCATTAAGAGTTAGACAAGAGAGAGTGTGGTATTATGACAGTCTCAGCTATCATCACCATAATCAGTTTGGGCATTGAGTCTACTGACTGATTACTTTATCTTCTAATTTGTAATTAATTAATAGATATCTGTTGAATTCTGTTAACATAATATTAGAGTTTAAAGTATAAATTCACTTTTGAATTAGCATAACAATCTAATTATTTTAAGACTTAGGATAACAATAATAACCTATCTTTATTATTCTAAAATAATGTCAAAAGGTATAAAAAATCTTAAAGATCCCAAAACAAACTTTATCTTTGTTTTAGATATAATTATAGCTGTTACTATATTTTTTATGGTATTTGCGAATATTAACTCAATAGGTTTTGTAAAGGTTTTTTCTCAAGAAGAACAAAATCAAACATCTATCGAATTGGCAGGTAAATTAATTGGTACTACCTATAGATGGGTAGATTCTAACAATTCTATTAATCCTACCTTAATAGTTAGTGCAGGAGAAAATAATCAAATTACTGTAAAAAGTTTACAAAATGATTCTCAAGAACATGACTTAATAATAGAGGGGATTACTTCAAGTGGTGATAAAGATGAATTAGTTATAAGTGATACAGTTCATGATGGGTCTTCTAGTAAAGTTGATTTTTATCCTTTAGACCTACAAGAATATAAAAATTATAAGGCATTTGATTATTACTGTGAATATTACCCAGACACAATGAGAGGAAATATAAAAATAATAAATTATACTATGAATAATAGTAATATGATAGATTAAATAAAGGATATTAGAGAATAATTATTATCTCTTTTACTTCCTTATTGTGTTATCCACTGTAACAGAAATTTACACTCTTTTAAGATGAAAAAATACATTATTATAGAGGAAAAACTTTTAAAAATACTATTAAATTTATTTATTTATTTTGGATATTTATTTGACCATCGATCTAAAAGAGTTGCTAACAAAATCATTTTGCTCTTTATTCCTAAACTAATAGTAGTATTAGTTTTACCCTTCATTATTTCTACATATTCAACATCATTTATAATGGATTTACATGTCTTTAAATATCTATAATTTTCCTTGTCTATAATGTAAACGCAAATATGGGTTATCTATTTTAAGTTATAGAATATGAAGCCTTAATATATAAAATGAATTAGTAGTTAATTACAAGGTTGAAAGAAAGAGCTGAATTTTATGACAAGAATAAAAGAAAAAACAAATCAATAGATGAACAAGCTATTAAAGATTCTGTCAAATGGAGTATTACAGAATATTCTGTTTTTATTAGTAAGCTAGTAAAAAAAGGATTAAGTCTTAATACTACTGAGAATCTAGGAAAGGATTGGTTCTCTGGAATTTATGTAGATAATAAAGGAGAACTAAATTTTACAGATCCTTTTACTATGGAAAATAGACCCACCAGTAATAATAATAATAACAACAATAACATTATAGGAGCAGTTGGATCATTCAAACTTGACGATTCACAAGAATATTATTTTATCCCAGAAACAAATAACAAATTTCTAGAAGTATTAGATAATAAAGGAGAAATAGATTCTGATTTTCCTATCAAAGATTATCAACCACATTTAAAAAATGTTTTCCCTAATTCTGAATATTCCAGTAAACCAAGTATAAGAAAGTATGATGATGCTATCTCTAATTTTATTAAAAATGAAATTCAAAAGGGCTCATTTTTAGATTTATTTGAAATATATATTGAAGAGAAAATAAAAATATTAGATAAATTAAATAAATAATTTAACATTGACTAAGAATTCTCATTATTTAAACATTTTAGGGTCCATAATGGATTCTTGTATAACATGTAGTTGGGACCTGTCATGTTAAGACTTATTTTTAGGGTCTTCAACTACATAATGACCTAAATTCTAATGATTTCCAACGGGGTTAAAACCCAAACCTCAAAGCAGTATTTCACGGTTCATGATCTTATTCTATTCTATGCCAATTTATTAATGATAACAAAAAAATTCAAATAGTTAAAGTAAAAAAATTAAAAATAGAATTAGTTATATTACACGTAACACTATAAAATAAATGATCTAATTCAATCAATTATAATTCAAGGCATTATTTACAAATTTTTCATATTTTTCTTTTGGGGAAAGTCCAATAGTTCTAGCTATTTCTTTGCCATTTTTAAATAATACTAATGAAGGTATGGATTGAATATTATGTTTTGTTGCAATTTCTTGATTTTGATCAACATTAAGTTTGAATACTTTTACTTTTCCT
>JBIOXM010000014.1:0-3147 GCA_044869655.1 Nitrososphaeraceae archaeon
AATAACATTACTTTTTCAACTAGAAAAGATTTTGATTTAGATATTGATGCATTAAAAGAAGAACAATCATTATTCACTCATACTAGAGTTACAATAACTAATACAGGAAAACAACCACTTACCAATATTAAGGTTAATTACGGTAATACTAGCGAAACCGTAGCACTTCTAGATCCTGGACAATCTTATCCTCTTAGCCCACCAGCAGGTAGCAATCTTGAGAGAATAAGTGCTACTTCTGACCAAGGCATTAATATTACAAAAGAATACAGAACACCAATAAAAATGCCTGGAATGATGGGATCTTAGAATGAAGTAACATTATTTATTGGTTATTTTCTTATGGAAAAAACTCTTCCATCCACTTTTTTCTAATTTACTTGCATTAGATAGAACTTTATTTTCAAGTTGTAATTTATATTGTTCAACTTTTTCAGAGATATTTTTATTTTCAATTCCTAAAATCTGGCAAGCTAAGATAGCTGCGTTTTTTCCTCCATTTATTGCTACAGTAGCAACGGGAACACCAGGAGGCATTTGCACAATGGATAAAAGAGAATCCAATCCGTCTAAGCTATTACCCCTAATCGGAACACCAATAACAGGAAGAGCTGTTAAGGAAGCAATCATACCTGGAAGATGAGCTGACCCTCCTGCACCAGCAATTATAACCTTTATTCCTTTTTGGCCTGCTTCAGAGGCATATTGAATCATTCGTTTCGGAGTCCTATGAGCTGAAACAATAGTCAAGTCATATAAAATATTGAAATCTTCTAGAATTTCAGCAGCATCTTTCATAATTATCAGATCCGAATCACTTCCCATAATAATTGCAACTTCCTTCTTCAACAATTCGTATTATTCTTAATCTGATATTATCTCTATTGAATTTTTTGCATATGAACTTCTTTTAATAACCTCATCTAATACTGGGCCAGTGCAAGTAATATGTCCTAGTTTCCTTCCTGGACTAGTTAGATTTTTTCCATAAAGATGTATTTTAGTAGATGGGAGAGAAAGCAATTTACTCATACCTATAATTCTATAGTTGCCTGAAAAATTTGGAGGACCTAATATGTTTTTCATAACTGTAGCTCTCACCAATTCCGGTTTAACTAAAGGAAAGTTTAGGATTGTTCTAATATGTTGTTCAAACTGAGATATTGAGCAACCCTCTATGCTATAGTGGCCAGAATTATGTGGTCTAGGAGCAATTTCATTTATAAAAATGTCACCATTATAGGAAATAAACATTTCAATACCAAAGATACCGATATCATTCAAACAAGATACTACATTTTTTGCAATTATCTCAGCAGTTTCATAGGTTTTTGGAGAAATGTTAGCAGGAACTATTGTAGTATCCAACACATTATTTAGATGAAAATTCTCTGCGATAGGGAAAGTCGTTATTTGTCCTTTTTTATTCCTTGCAACCATTATTGAGATTTCCGTTTTAAAATCAACGTATTTTTCAGCGAAAATCTCTCGATTATCAAATGAATTGTAAGCTATTGGAATATCCTCTTTGCATTTGATAAGATAATTGCCTTTTCCATCATAGGAATCTTCACAAGCCTTTAGCATTAAAGGATATTCAAATCTCTTTGCTACCATTAACAAATCATTAATTGAGGTAATTTTTTCAAATGCGGGTACAGGTAAATTATTTTCTTGGAGGAATTTTTTTTGTCTGAATTTATTTTGAATTATATAAAGAGAGTGAGGAGACGGAAATATTGGATAGTTCTTTAATTCTAGTTTTTTTAAGGCTTCTGAGTTTGCCAATTCTATTTCATAAGTAATCACATCGGAATATTTTGCTAGTTCTATAATTTTATCCTCATCTTTAAAGTCTGCTACTATTAATTTATCACATAAACTGGACGCAGGACAATTTTTATTGGGATCTAATATAACTACTTTAAGAGACATTCTCTTAGCTTCTTGTGCTATCATTTTTCCTATTTGTCCACCTCCTATTATTCCTATTTTGAGAGGATGCTGTAGGGATAATTCATCTAGTAAAGACGACATAAAGTAATATTCTTGAATGCAGAAGACGTGTTAAAAACTTATCAAAAAAATATCACAACTATATTTCTTAAAGAACTAAAAATTTAAAGGTATTTTATATACAATATTATTTTATAGAACCTATGTTTGGTTAGTATCATCACCAAGGATTGTAGGAAACGCCCCGATTTTTCTAAAAAAGTTCTATGATAATATTAACGAAAATTTTTCACAATGTTTAATTAGAAGAACCTTCTATAATAATGTATGATAAAAGGTACCCATCAGAATCGATACATTCAAACGTCAAATTCCTTTATCGAACAAAACGAATGTAGTCACTGTGGGGGAAACGGATGGATTTATGAGTTCTATAATGACCCTGTATCTTGGCGATCATGTCCCCAATGCTGCGATGAAAAAAGTGGATAAAAAATAAATTTTGTTAGGTTTAATCCCCTATTAGATGAGGATTAAATTAAATATTTTTCTTTCCGGACAAAAAAAAAGATAAATTAAACAAGACGAGAGGTTATTTGAATTATGCAGAGAAAAGAAGAGGCAATAAAGCGCTGGTTCCCACTAGCAGTATTTGCTGCCGCTATATCTTTTATTGTAACTTTTTTATTAAATCTTCCAGTAGAAAGGGTGATTGGTTCTACAGCACTAGCCGGAATCATAGTTTTTAGTGGGTTTTTCTTTAGGTCGTTTGGCAAAGATGAAAATGAGTTTAAAAAGGAAATGAAATAGAGAAATATTTCACGTTGGCCAACTCTAGAAAATAAGATTTGATCAAATGATTTAAAAAATTGATCATAGTGATATTTTAATTTGTTGTCATTGATATTTTATACTAAATGATTAAAATTTCAAATCAATTATACTCACTTTTATTTTTTGGAGCTATTAGTTTACTTACTATTATAATAGTTCAAACATTCTATTCTTTTATCAAAAGTGAGATAGAATTTCAGCTGTTTCTTGTGTCAATTATTATAGAATTAATATTTGTATTAGTTATTATAAAAGTATACGACGAATTAGGTTGTAAATGGGAAAATCTTAAGACAATACCACTTTTATCCAAAAAGAAAGAATACTCTCCTAATGTGCAGCACAATTATTACTACA
>JBIOXM010000015.1:0-9672 GCA_044869655.1 Nitrososphaeraceae archaeon
TTTTCTAAAATATCAGAGAATTTCATAACAGTTGATGTTTTCCCAATTCCTGCGGGACCAATTATTTGTATGACTGTTAGAGGAAATTTATCTGCTTCATCTTTTATATCCAAAAATGTTCGAACTAACAAATCTATTTGCTTCTCTCTATGAGAGATCTCTTTAGGTAAATATCTAGGAGATAACTTTTTTCTATCTTTAAAAATAATACTATCATACATCTACTGTGTTATCCTCTTCCATTTGTTATTAATAATATTATTAATTATTCTTTGATATAAATCTCCAATTTAGTATTTATTAATATTAACTTTATGTTTTGAGATTTTTTTTGCTTTAATATAATCTACAAAGTAATATAAATAAATTCTTTCATTTATTTTTAATATCCACGGAATAAATGCTTCTTTTTTTAAACTTGATTCATTTATTTCAAATCCGTTTTCTTCAAGTAAAATTCTAAATGATCTAGCATCATATTTTTTGTCTAAAATTTTTTCTCTATTAAAATCATATGGATCGGTAATTATAATATCACCTTGTGGTTTTAATAACCAATGACAAGAAGATAATAGTTTCTTCGTATTAACCAATTCAAGAAGATTAATTGCCATTATAAGGTCAAATTTCATTGGATGAAAAGGAGGAAATTCTGCATCAGCTATACAAAATTCTACATTTCCTTGCTTAGATTCTTGCATATTTTTACGGGCTTCCTTGATAAATGAAAATGAAAGATCTATACCTATTACAAAGGAATATTTTTGAGAGAGTTGCAAGGTAGTTTTACCCATCGCACATCCTATATCCAAGGCTATACCATCTATTTTGGGGTTTATGCTATTGATGACACGGTCATACAGTTCATTAGCGTTTGGAGTTCCTTTCATGGATTTCATGAGTCTATCCTCTTTGTGATTTTCTTGTTGGAACCATTTATAAGGTAAATACCAAATCCCCCCATCTTCATATGTATCAGTTTTATTAGATACAAATATTTTTTTTCCTAAATCTTTAAGATAGTCCTTCATTTCTTTTGAATGACAATGTAACAACCATTTTCCGTACATTTCTGTCCTATTTTGAATGTACTCAATCATGTTTTTTACAACTATTGCTATGCCTTCAATAATCGGATATTTTGTATCGCATTCTATACAATATAAAAAACCTTCTTTACATTCATTCTGGTTATCGGTCATTAAATTATTTAATTTTAAACGAATCTGTTTATCGGGATGGTTTAAACAAACAAGATGATGAACAAATTGAATCTTCATAAATTAATTAAATTATCTATAAACTATAATAACCTAACACTTTTAGTATTGAAAATAAATATGAATAAATCGATATTAAATTTTTTCTGTATAGTTTTTGTCAAGAGACAACTACAGTTCCTCTTGCTATACCATTTCTAGTTTCATCAGGAGAAGCTACATCAGGATAGATTATACCTTTTATATTTAATTCCATTTGGTAAATTCCTTTTGCCGGAAATTTAATAACCTGAGAATCTGTTGCATTCTTTGCTATCAAATCATTTTTTGTAACAACTTTATTTCCTGATTTATCATAAACTATAATATCATATTTAATATCGCCCCTTATTCCGTTAGTAGAAAGAGCATCGGAAAAACGTAATTGTAGCTTTGTATCTTGATTGGATAAAATTTTATCCAACCAAGTGAACTGTACTAGAATGCCACCTCTATCTGATACTACTTCTGAGGTTGTTTCAACTATTTTTTGTTGTGCAGGAGAGAGATTAAACGTCATTATTTTACTATCAGTATTATTCATTGTTTTAGCAATTTTTATAATATCTGCTTTATTCAGCAGAAGATGGATGATGAAATTCTTCTCCTCAGTAAAAGGATCTAATGCTATTGATCTTCCAATCAAAGGATTTCCATTTACTAAGGCCTTAAAAGCATTGGCATCACTAAACTTAGTTAATGTTTTTGGTAATTTTATTTCTTCATGAACAAAAATATTATTGTCTTGTATACGTTTCAAATCCCAATTGAATGGCATATTCCATGAAATGTTATTTTCTTTAGAGGTATAGGTAAAGTTCCCGATCCGATCATAATAAGATATTATAGTTACATTGTATTTTTTTCCTTCATCAATCAAATCATCTCTGTAAACATCACCTACACTTAGCCAGGAATCAAACCTTGGGGCATTTTCTGGTTTAAATATATTTCTATCATAGTCTATTCCAAATATTTCAATTGAAAAGTGATATAATCCGCCTTGTAGGAGTAAAGGACCATTTATAGTAATATCCCCTGTCTCACTAGTCCATCCTCCAAGAAAAGGTTCAGTAGAACCAAAAACAGTTACAGATTCGCTATTTGAAGGATTAATCTTTAACTTTAAACTACCTTGATGAGAATGAAACAGATCTCTCATTAGTAGCATTCCGTCTTTTTCCACTGTTATAAAGTAAGAGACATGTTGAATTGTTTCATCAGTTTTTGCATCAAATAACCTTAATTCAAAATATGCATTTTCTTTGCTATCTGAAGTGAGAATTGGGGGGTAAATTTTAGTATAAAGACTAGCTTCTCTATCGCCTACGGAAGCAGGCGGTAAATTTTCTTCAAATAAACCATCAGAAAAAGTAGGGGGGAGTGGATAAAATAAGACAATATTACATAAAAGAAAAAATACAAGTAATTGTATAGAGAATAAAAAACTTATTTGATGATTCATCTATACAAACTTTGTATTAAGCCTGCTTTTAAAATTATCTTTCCTTTTTAGATTAGCTCAAACCATGAAAGAAAGACAATGATTTTCGCATTCATAAACTAATCTGGCTATAACGACATGGGCTTCTAATTGTTCCTTTGCAATAGAATATGTCATTTGGAATCTCTCTCTTATACTTTGAGAAAAATGACCATTCTGAAATCCACCAATTACAAAAGTAATTTTTTTATTATTTGTTCCTATATTCTCGTTCACAATAGTTTTTAGGTCTTTAAGAATACCTAGACTTGAAAATCCTATTATTCTATCAGGTTTAATAACCTTATCAATCAACTTTTCAAAAGTCATATTTCTTTCAATTTTTAATAAATATTTATTAGAATCTACTTTATCATCTTTTATCTCCTTCTCTTGATAGAGCTTCATCATTAATCCTTCAAATCTTCTATATGATTTTGGTATACGGACTTGTTCTCCGAGAAAAATAACTTTATTGTCTATAGTATGAACATATACATCCACCAAGTTCTTGGAGAACAATGGAGTTGATAATATTGATAACAAACATATATGTATAATATCTGGTCTACCTCTTTTCCAAATGAAATCTATATTTTTTTCTTTCATAGCTCTATAGTGATAGCTCTTGTCAAGAAAAATTTCCCCAACAGACTTACCAACTTTTTTAGAATAATTAATTATTAAATAATTATCCTTCAATTCACTTGGTATAATTTCAAGTGCAGATTCTGCTAACACTATAGAAACACGAGAGGTTATCAAGCTGATTAGTTTTGCTTCGGTTCCTTAGATATTTAATGATATAATTTGAATGTGAGTGAGTGACTGTAAGAATGTTTCTCAATCATAAAATTTTTATTTTAAAATGAAATTACATAATAATATTGTGGGAAAACATCAAGCGAAACCATTAGCACAAGAAAGAATATTGCTATTAATTAAAAGTGCAATTCAAGAAATAGATAATGATTACAAATTAGCCAATGATCAAGCCCAACTCGCTAAAAAAATTGCCAAAAGATTAAGAATAAAACTTCCTTATGATATCCGTCAGTTATATTGTAAAAAATGTAAATTATTCATTTGCCCCGGATTTAATTGTAGAGTAAGAATTGGTAGATCAAAAATCAAGGCATTAAGAATAACTTGTCTATCATGTAATAATGTACATAGAAAATTGCTTTGATATAATTAGGTTTAAGAATGAGGAGAATAAGGATTTATAGGGGTTTAAGAATTATTGTGATACTATAATGGCTAAAGTTTACGATGTTCCATCTGATAGGTTTATTGACAAATTAGCAACATATTTAAAAAATGATAAAAAGATAGAACCCCCTACATGGTCATATTTTACCAAAACCGGACCTCATACCGAAAAAATACCACAAAATAAAGATTGGTGGTATATTAGATGTGCATCACTATTACGGAAAGTGTATATTCACGGACCGCTAAGTGTGGAAGATCTAAGAAGCAAATACGGAGGAAGCAAACAAAGAGGATATAACCTTGCTCACCACGTAGATGCTAGCGGTAGTATAATACGCACAGGTCTCAAACAATTGGAAAGTTCTGGGTACATTATTAAGAGAAATAACGGAAGAATAGTCTCTGATGACGGAATGAAAAGAGTAGATAGAATAGCAACCGAGCTTCACAAAGAGTTACAGAAAACAAACCCTGAATTGAGTAGATATTCTTGAAAAGTTAAAGAAAAATGTCCGTACCAAACCAAGGTTCCAACGATGAAGAAATAAGAAGAAGAGAGGCAGAAGCGGAAGCTATGCGACAGAGAGTATTATTGGTGCTTTTGGAGCCTACCGCAAGACAACGACTTGCTAATGTTAGAATAGTTAAACCCGAATTGGCTGGTGCTGTCGAAAATTACCTTATAAATGCTGCTCAAACAGGAAGACTTAATCGTGCATTAACGGATGAAGAACTGAAGCAGATTTTAATAAATATTCAAGCTCCCAAAAAAGACTTCAAAATTAATCGAGTATAACAATTTATCCATCATTTTTGAGATAAACCCTAGAAAACACAGCATATTCCAATCCATAAATGGTTCATTATATACATCCAAATATTCTTTTAAGATCTATTCAAGGGATGAATTCTGAAGTAAGACTCGATGAATTTAGATTAAAAACAGGCATCGAAAGTACATCTGTATTCAAACAATTATTACATTTTTTAGTTCAAAAAAAAATCGGAACATTATTAGATAAAAATGGGAAGAAAATTTTCTTATTTTCAGCGATGGACCGGATTAAAGCATCTTTACTAGCTCTACAACTTGGTTGTGATATCCACGAATGTTCTAAGGTATTATCATGGAAAGACTTTGAAAATTTTACATCTGAACTTTTGACTATGTTTGAATATACTACTAGAGTTAATATCGTTTTGTCCAAACCCCGAGCCCAATTAGATGTTGTGGGGATAAAAAAAGATTTTGCAATTACAATAGATTGTAAACATTGGAAGCAAAGTAATAAAACAACTCTTACAATATTCGCTGAAAAACAAATAAGACGTACAATGTTATGGTTACAAAGAGAAAAGAAAATAACTAAAGCTATACCTCTTATCATTACCCTAGATAACGTATTCTTTAAACTTATTAATGGAGTACCAATTGTTCCTATATTGAAGTTAAAATCATTTTTGAATGACTTTGACCAAACAGATGACTCTTTTTTTATTCTAGAAAAAAAAATAATTTGAGTCGTCCACTGCATAATAATTTTAATTGAGACAAAAAGAAAAAAGGTATTCTAAAAAATTTTTACTTGTTTATGTTGGACGTCTTAAACCAGATGCTATTACGTATGCTAACCCTACTGCTAAACCAAATGTCAATGGTATCCATACGCCGAAGGTATCCATATTAACAGGTACACTTCCAATACTGAGCTGTTGTATTAAATTACCAAATATGTCCATTTCCTGTAGTGATTAGAAAACGGTTGCTTATAAGCGTTTAAATTTTCTTAAATATATTAAAAGATATTTTCAGTTTTCTCTATTTTAACTCCTTTTAAAAGGATATACTTATTTTTATATTATAATTGTAAAAAGCAGGGTAACCTCAGAGTTTTAATCATTATCGTTTTCCTTAAATATCCCTCCTTTTCTAAAGATTTAATATGAAGATGGAGAAGGAAATGCGCAAATTTTGTCCAAAATGCAAGAGCCATACAGCACAAGCCGTATCTATCTATAAAAAAGGAAAAGATAGGAAAACAGCTCTGGGTTCACGAAGGCATGCAGAAGATAAAAAAGGTTACGGAGGTCAAAAATTTCCTGAATTGAAAAGAACCGCTAAAACCACTAAAAAAATTACTTTAAGATATACTTGCAAAACATGTCAACGCAAATCGATGAAAGAAGGTATGCGTATGCGAAAATTAGAAATTGGTGCATAAATAAGTGTGTGTGTGTGTGAGTTTAGTTTATGAAAGAAAATGTTTTAATACCAAAACCAAATAGTGCATTCCTTAATATTCAGTGTTTAAAATGTGGAGAAAATAATATAATTTATACTCATACTACTTCTAATATCTCTTGCAAGTCTTGTAATGAATTGTTAGCAGAAAGATCGGGTGGGAAAGCAAAGATAAATGGAAATATAATAGGTACATTAGATTAATTTTGGCTTATCATTAGGAAAATTTTTTTCATATTTGCTGATCTTTATTTTTGACAAATTCCTCGCAGCAAGTAAATCTTTTTTTTCATTTACATTTACAGCGATTCCAATACTATTAATTATTAGGTAGCTTTCACGAATACGATTAACATTATTTTTTCTATTTTTTAGATTGAATATAGTTATACCTGAATAACAATAATTTCGTTTTTTAAATTTAAATACAACACTAGGTTGTATGCATATCTCATCAAGAACTTTTTTATCGACTATGATAGAATAACATGTTGTGTTAAAATCATAACTACTAAAGATCTTCATTATATCTATTTCTGAAAGTAAAGGTAGATCTGAAGATACCACAAATATAATATATTCAGAAAAATTTTTAATAATAAAAGATAAATCATTAGAATATCCATTACCATACCCTTCTATAATTTCTAGAGGAGTGCCAAGGTTATAGTTATAATCTTGTAAAAACTTCATTGTATTAAACGCATTTTTACTTCCACAGACGATGATTTTATAAAAAAAAGCTGATTTAGTTAGGGCTTCAATAACATATTCTATTAATCTTTTGCCTTTAATTCTTAAGAGTGGTTTTTCTGTTTTGAAATCTCTTTTCATTCTACTGCCTTTTCCACCAGCCATTATTACAGCAATAATTTTTTTATTCAATTTTTCAATAACTTTATCAGTCAATGGGTTAAAAGATGGAATAAATTAGATAAATAAAAAATCTTGAAATCTCATTAGTTGCACCGATTGTATCCCCGGAAATTCCTCCAAATGATCTATTTGCTATTAATAATAAGGTAAGACTAACCGATACCATGATTATTACACTTGCTATTGTATAATAAAAATTGAAACCAAAAGTGGTTATGCTAGCGACAAAAATCAAACTTGAAATTAAAAATTTTTTGTTATTTTTCATTTCTTTTATAAATAATGTATTCATTCCTTTCCATGCGGATTTTCCTAGATAACATTGTAAAACCATACTGTATTTAGACAGAACTTCAGCTATAACTATAACAGATAGCAATTTAGTTTTTTCGTCTATGTATGAAATTAAAATTATCATCCCAATAATATAAAAAATTAAAACAACACTTCCTGCCGTACCATTTCTGGGGTCAGCCATTACTTTATGTTTATCTTCTATAGATCCTTGAGCCATTAATCCATCTGCGAGATCCGATAGTGCATCACTGTGGTGAAGACCAGTTATTCCTACAATAGTTGCAGTGATTAAAAATCCTAGTAAAAAGCCTTCTATATAAGAAAATAAAAGAAAAGATAAACTTCCTATTCCTAAACCAATTATTAACCCAATTAAAGGGAACAAATACATATTTCGAGCTACATAAATTATATCATAACTCTTAGTTGGAATTATTGTTAAAAATGAAATAGCAGAAGCTATTTTATTAAAAACCAAATATAAAATTCCACCAATTTAGAAGGCCTAGAATAATTATAAATGGGCTAGCAATAAGTATACAAAAAATAAGAATTGTAGTTTTCATTATGTTTATAGCTATTTTACATTTTTCTATTGAAATTTTTTCGATAGGTTCCCCGATGATATAATGATCTACTTTTTCCACTCTTACTCTTAGTGCTCCAGCTAAAACAGAAATAGGATGTCCAGAGTTAATACTAATTGTATTATTCCGTTCTTTTCTGAATATAGTAATGGAATTTTTCCAATCTGCATTATTAATAAATGCAGCAAATATCATTAATATTGCAGCAATCCTTGAAGGAATATAATTGACATATGTATCAGCCTTTGCTGCTATCCATCCGATGTTTTCAAAATAACTTTCCTTGTAACCAATCATTGAATCCAATGTATTGATTACTCGAAAAATAAAAGCACCTGCTGGCCCGAAAAGAGAAAAATAAAATATTGGGGATAGAATTCCATCTACTATACTGTCAGCAATCGATTCTATTGATCCTGATAAAATATGTTGTTCATCTAGACTTTCGGTATTTCTGCTCACAATCATGGACAAATTTCTCCTAGCATTTTCAATATCATTATTCTGTAAAGCTGTAGTAATTGCATTGATATGTTTTTCCATACCTTTTATTGCTATTACAGAATATAAGATGAAAATTGATAAAACCATCATTAATAGCCAAATTATATGATATAAATAAACTAGAGATAGTTGAATTATCACTGCAAAAAACACAATTGTTACGGTAGTAAATATTACGCCATTTATTTTTTCATATTTTTCATATTTTTTATTTTTCATCTTGAGAACAAAATAATTGATGAATTTTCCTAGCCATGAAACGGGGTGAATTTTATTATTCGGATCCCCTAAAATCAAATCTAAAATTATTGACATCAGCAAAATAGTAAGAAAATGAAATGAAGATATCATTATTCTATTTTTAAAACTTGTTGCAAGATAAATTCAATATTTATTTTAGTTTTTATAGTTGTAGCTAATAAATTTATTTGCTCATTCATTTTTTTTTTGGAACTAAATTTCTCCAAATTTTTCAGATTATTAGTATTATTGTTTGTCCCATCTAGAGAATCTTCTGGTGGCAAAAAAAATTCAAATTTAGGAATTATTCCTAGGTTGTTCACTTTAGTTCTGTATTCAATAAATCGGATTCCTTCTTCAAGTATAGTCTCATCACCACGAAATTTATTAATCAGAAAACCCTTGATTAGTTGTTGATGTTTTATTTTTAACAATTTAATTGTCCCAAATATACTAGCAAAACAACCACCTCTCTCAATATCCGATACCAATATAACAGGAGAGTTGATCTTCTCAGCCAGTAACATATTAGCTATATCATATTTTGCAATATTAATTTCAGCCGGCGAACCTGCCCCTTCTATTATAATTATGTCATTTTCCTTTTTCAACTTATTCAAAGAATCCAATACAATGGGAAAACCCTTAGCTAAAACAAATTCTTTATAATATTTTATTGCAGACATTTCTTCTAAAAATCTTCCTGCTACAAATACATTACTTTTATTATTTCCTAAAGGGACTAGGAGAACAGGATTTATTCGCCATTCAGGTTCTTTTCTCGCCGCAAATGCTTGTATGGCCTGGATCTTCGATATTCTGTGGACATTTGAAATAATATGAATTTTGGAAGACATATTTTGAGCTTTAAAAGGAGAGACTTTATATCCCATATTTGAAAAAATTCTACATAATGCTATTACAATGGTGCTTTTGCCTGCTCCTGAAGAAGTGCCTTGAACCATCAAT
>JBIOXM010000016.1:0-11826 GCA_044869655.1 Nitrososphaeraceae archaeon
GTGGAATCTCTCGTGTAGCTTCGTCAGTAGTTCTTTTTATATTGTGTAAGGTGTTGTCTAATGTCTTGTTTATTGCATCTTGTTGTTGATTTAAAGTATTATTGTAATCTGTGGTTGTTGTTCTATTTGTGTTTGTTTCATTTGTTGACATATCAACAAATAAGTTACAAAGGTATATAAAAAAATGTAAAGATAACTATGCATAATCATGTACAGTAGATAGAATCATCTTAATTTTATACATATAATATGAGGAGTAAATCTTTTTGGGATTCTACCTAGAACAAGGGTATTAATTTTTATTTTAATTATTTTTGTCTAGTAGAGAGTATAATCCTTTACATCTACTTATAAAATTTAAAACAAGGAGATATGTGATTTTCAACAGGAAAAAACCTTTATGAATTTAAATTCTATCTCTAAACTTTTCTTTCTTTCTTTTAATAATATAGATGACCATTTGATATTATACATATATTCTAGGTATTTATTTCAAAGTTGTGAAGATTAATTATTATTAATTGTCATAGCCGAATAAATGTAACTTTTGACTGCCTGGGAGGTTGATTATGTTATGACTATGACAAGTTCAGCCTTCAGATTGAGTGATGCTGATGCTGATATACTTGATGACTTGTAATCTAATATTACCATTCTTTATTAATGAATTTTTATATACTTAAGATGAGATTTTAATTACCTATCTGTATTTTAATCAATTATTATTACTATGTAATATCAAGATATTGTACTATTGGTTGGCGTATTTAGTCTATGATAAAAGACATCTCTATAATTTACTGTTTATTTAGAATTTGGTAATACTATTGCAATGGTGGTCTTTCAATGTAGAGATATCAAAACATTCTATCAGAATATAAATAATAAAAACAACAGCAGTAATAATAAAAAGGTGGTGAAGAGTAAATTAACTTATTTTGGATATACTATAATGATCAATTATTTGTAAATTATCTTTACTTTTATCCTTCTTACATGAAGACATTTCATATATTGTAAAATCTCCTCTTTCTTCTATATCACTTTCTTTTAGTTTTTGTTCTTTGCATTTGTATCCTATATCATAATATTTTGCATCTAATTCTTTTCCATTTATCTCAATACTAAGAAATCCAAACTCATTATGCTGTTTGACTACATAATCAGGTTGATTTAAAAATATGTGACTGCTTCTCCCTCCTAGCCCTATAACGGAGTAAATTGATCCTTCTGGATTAAAAAATTTATTTGTATCGTTTGAATTATCTACAATTGGTTTGCTAATATTCTGAGGGTTAAACTTAAGAGGTAAAGTTCTATCATACATATGATTATGACCTTGCAATACTATATCAACACCATATTTATCAAATAGAGGTTGATATTTTTCTCTCATTATATATTCTTGACTATGGCTTGTAAGCGAAGAATAAAATGGCTTGTGAAACATAACAACAATCCAATCAATAGAGGAATTATTATTAGCCTTCTCGAGATCATTCGCAACGAATCTATACTGTTCTGTATTTACTGGAACATCTTCAACAATCACTTCATCATTCGTTAAAAAATATGGAGGTATTTCACCCTTTATCTTATGTTTGGCTAATAGATCTTTGAGTGTTGTAGTATAATATTCTGCAGTTGGTTTATTACTTTTATCATCATTATTGTTCTCATAATTTCCTTCTTCCTCCTCTTCTTCCTCCAAGATTTTAAAAACATCAAGTGAAAATTCTAATTGAGTATCTAATACTAAAAAGTGTACATTTCCATAATCAAATGAATAATATGAATTTTGTAAATCATAATGCTTTAACAATGAATCTTTTAGTTCTTTAGAACCTCCTTTTAGTTTCTCTTCCTCATCTTCATGATTACCAATAGCAATCTTAATTTTTGAATCTAATTCTTTAGTCATATCATACCAGCAATTCATACTTGGTTCATAGGATAAATCTCCTAATACCAAGAAAATATCGGGCTTTTGCAATTCAATTTGTTTAATATTATTTTGAGCTACCGGTCGACAACCAAAATCGCCTGCAGCGACAATTTTTATTTTGTGTTCATTTAAAGTTTGATTTTGATGAATAGAATTATTATTATTATTATTATTCGCACCACCACTTGTATTAAGAAAATCTTTCTTGATACTATTAGTAAGACTATTTTTATTTGTAGATTCCTGAAATTTATTATCTGTAGGGAAAACATCTGTAAAAGTTAAAGTTTGTAAACAAAGAAGAAAAAGAGATAAAATGCTAATATTAAGGCAAAATTTTAAAAATTTGTAGGATCTAAACTCTAAAAGCACTTGGTTATTTTTTAAAATGTGATTAAAAAACTTTATCTAGTTTCTCTATTGATAAAATAGAGAAATATTTTTATAAATACTTGTGACAGAATAATATATAATATAATTTTATAAATTATTCTTCCTATTCTTACTATGATACAAAATCTTCTAAAACATATTGTGTCGTGCTAGGATACAATTTCAATTATGCCTTGAATGATTCGTAGCCTATCACGGAGACATGAATCTCACGTAAAGAACCTGTCAATACCTTCGGAGAATTATTTACAGCTACACTACTACGTAAAGGAACAGAATTCATTGTTCCCTTATACTCTGAAACGATCTCGAGCTACTTTTGATCTTGTAATTCTTGTTTTAGATTATCATAGAGTGTGCCTAGGTTAGTGTTAGATTAGTCCTGTACTTTTGCCACAAAAATAAGTTAAACTAGTAAAAAAAATTATTCTTTAATCAAACAAGATATTAAAAAATTGTTAACTGCTTTCTCTATATCTGAAATAGTATTTTCCATATCAAAAATATTGATTCATTATGAGTTACTTCAGCTATTCCTTGAGCCATATAAGGCATATATGGTAGCATCAATATGTGCATGGATTATATTTTTTATAGTAATAAATTATAGCATAAAAACAGTTAAACTCTAAAAAATAAAAGATTAAGCTTCTCATACTAGATGCTCTAATAGACAAAATACTGAAAGATCACATGGACATTATAGAATGATTATAAAATAAAAATTTGTCTTCAATAAAGTATAAATATTAATATTATATTCCAATTCCAAGCATGTCATCTAGCGGTAAATAACCTTGGAACCATTTTTCTATAAATTTTTTATACCTTTGATATTCATTTGTTTCGTTTTTGCTCAATTTTAGGATACAGTTTTTTTTGAATTTATAGATATTTACAATAATATAAACAGGAAAATTGATAGTGTTGTTTTAGAGAAGGTGAATTAAAACAATTAAAAAAAAATAATATAAATACCTACTAATAAAAATTTATTAGCTAGTAAATTATTATAGTATAAAATTTAAGAATTCAGTACTATTTTGAAAAGAATTTGTACTCTTTGAAATAAAATATTTTCTCAAATTACAAAAAAAGTTATTATTTCAGATATGGTATACATAATTGATGATATGAATAACATTATAGTAAAAACAGAGCATAAATATAGACCATTTGTTAAAAAGATTTAGAAGTGTATGATAATAAGAATTGAAGAATCATTCATACAATTAGCTAATAAATTAAACAAACCATTTTTGGACGTAGATAAAGAGAGCTTAGCAAGGGCTATCGAGCTAAGCTATAACAAAATATTTTCTGTTATATCTGATCTAGAAAAATCCAAAGACTCCAAATCTACTGTAATAGAATTAGACAATGTTAATGATAAATACTTTTTTGCTTTGAATCTTTATTACTATCAAGATGAAATAAGTGATGATATACCTTTGACAATAAAGGAATTATTACCCACCATTTCTCCTGTTAGATTAGATCTAATGGCTACTGTATCAAATAGACCAGATGATGAAAAACAAAATTATGTCAAAGTTGGTAACATTTATGATGATGGGGATATTCATTCTCATTATGTAGATGCGATTAGAGAGGAAGATGACGGATTACGCCCTTTAGATGAGAAATAAAAAAATTACTAAATACTATTACATCTATTAACTTATTATTATTTGAGGGTGTTATGAAGAATTATTACCTTCATACACACAAGAAATTTATTTACTATCTCTATGTTTTTTGAACTATAACAATTTAGTCCTTCTAATAAAGAGTTAAACATTTGATATAGTTGTTTTTGAAAAAAATAAAATAATAAAAAAAAATTATTGGTTAGAAGATCTTTCTAATTTCTTGAGAAAGTTAAAGTAGTTTTGAATTGAATCATTATAGTATTTTTGTGCAATCTCTATTGATTTGTTAAAGGTTTCTGTAGATCCTAATACTGCATCATTTATTTTGTTTGTAGCATTAATCGTATTATCTGTAATCGTTTGATTGGTCTTGTTGTAAATATCTGTATATCTTTCGGAAGATGATGAAGGGTTATTTCTATAAGATTTAGACGTAACATCTAAAAATCTTGATATTACTGATTGATAAGTTTCAAGTAGATTCTTTTGTAATTCTACAAAGTTATTTGTAATTGATTGAAATGTATTAATTGCTTGTTGTTGATATTTGCCTGTTGTATCTATACTTTTCTCAATAATTTCATTGCTTGTCTTTTGATAGGCATTGATATTATCGTTAAATTTATTTGTTGCTTCTGAAATCTGTTGTTTTTGTTGGTCCAGAAGTTTCTCTGTTTCATCTTTTATAGTACTAGTATTTTTTTTATTTTTTTCTTCTGTGTTTGTCATATTAGTAATTAACTACATGTCTGTCCACTTTATAAGTAGTAATAAATTAAAAAAAGTAGCACTAAATTTATGCATCAATAAAAGATTAGCATAAAGATTATTTTTATTATAAATAGCTAATAATTTTTTTCATTTATAAACATTATATTATATCCACATTTGACCTAAAAGAATGTGTATTTCCTATTAAAATTAAATTAAATTAAATTTGTTCATGTAATTTTACAGCTATAATCATGGGATTTGAATTTTGTTATCTATAAGGTCAGCTAACATTTCATGTTTATTGTATTAGTGATCTCATTGAAATACTTTAATATTTAATTGGCTAACATTATTTTGAAAATATATTATGATAAAATTATCTTGCAAAGAGTCGGGATTAGAATGCGACTACTTTGTAGAATGCAAAACAGAAGATGAAGTCTTGGAGCGTATTTCTGAACACGCCATAAAGGTTCATAACATGAAAAAAGAAGACATATATGAAGAACGTATATCTGCCGCTTTTTTATGCCATACCGTAGGTAAAAGGGCCTCAATTCATAATAAGCAAAATTAGATTAACTCTATGTATAAGATAATGATGCAATTAGGGCTAATAAATGATCTAATATTACTATTAATAATACGTAATCTCTATATTTAACAATGAAAGTACTTTCTGTGAATGTAGGACTCCCCAAGAATGTACTATTCAATGGACAAATTATAACTACTGCAATTTTCAAAGACCCTGTCAATAGTCCTATAATTTTGCGAAAGCTTAATCTTGATGGTGACAAACAAGCTGATTTGACAGTACATGGTGGAATTGATAAGGCAGTATATTCTTATCCAGAAGAACATTATTACTATTGGCGTAAACAATTTCCTAACATGGATCTTGGATGGGGAATGTTTGGAGAGAATTTTACCACTGAAGGATTATTGGAGGATGCTGTTAATGTAGGGGATCAGTTCCAAATAGGATCTGCTAAGCTTGTAGCTACCCAACCTAGAATGCCATGCTATAAACTTGGTGTTAGATTTGGACATATGGATGTAATTAGAAAATTTATGACAAGTGGTCGTCCTGGTATCTATTTTAAGGTATTAACAGAAGGAGAAATCAAAACAGGTGATAAAATAAAGTTGATCAAAAGAGATAAAAATAATGTTACAGTAAAAGATATTGTTACTCTTTATATTACTAGGAACAATACCGATAATATTGAAACCATGAGACGAGCAACGAAAATAAGAGATTTGCCGGAAGGATGGAGATCCGAATTCCAACAAAAAATTGAACAACTAAAAACAAGTGATTAACTAATAATATTATAACATACTAATTGTTACGCCATCGCTTTCAGATGAAGAAATAAAAAAACAGGTTGATACTGTTATTAAAGAATAATTAGATATGGATCTTAACTAAATATATTTAATTTCTAAACAGTAACGTAATAATTTAAAAAACTTTATTCGAGACAATTTGGAAGGAGAGTATATAGATTGTTAGTCATAGCAAAAAAGTTAGAGAAGAGGATATATGAAATAGTTCTTATTCATTTAAAAATGAAATGTTTACATTAGTAGACACATCATTATACCTTTCTTCGAGATAATAACTCATTTAATATAGATTGAAATCCTTCAATATAGTGAGAATTAGAAAATTTATATATGTCATTCTGGAGCTCAATTGGTTCTTTCTTTGGCAAATGATCAAAAATATGCATTATAATTTCAGCAGCATGTTCTATTGTATTAAATTGGTATTTTTGTGGAACGAATTCTGTAACGCCACCTTGATTTGGAACCACTGGGATTAAGCCCGCAGCCATAGCTTCTAATACTGCCATGCCAAAATGCTCTCCTATCATTGGATGAAAGTAAACTCTGGACTGTCGAATGATAGAGAGTAGTTTTTCTAAGCTAGCATTAATTTCAAATGTAATATAGTCAGTCAAACCAAGATCTATAACCGTCTGCTTAATTTCGGAGTAAAAATCAAAAAAATAATAGTAAAGATTTCCAACAATTTTCATTCCTTTGCCTATGTTGTTATCTTTTAAAATTTTTGCAAGCTTGATTGCATTTTCAATTTTCTTGTGAGGTGCGATTCTGGATATTACAAGAATGATATCATTTGTTTTATCATCGTCATTTGTCATTAAGGCAACATTATGAAAAGTCTCAATATCTATTGGTGGGCTGAGTATGTAAATTTTGTCTAATCCCAATGCATTCACTATTTCTCTCCGACTGAATTCAGAATTGGTAATCACTGTCGAATTTTTCATCAAATTCCAATATCCATATTTTAATATTTCAAAATATTCTTTTATTCTGCTGAACTGAAGTATGGTTTTGTACTTTTTTGGATTATTGTTATCTTTATAGTCATTAATCTCTGAAAAATTATTTGATCTTTGTATCATGCCTAGATCTGTTTTTAGATACTCAATATTTTCTGATTCTATATGATATTTTGTACTAGGAAAGTGACAATAAGTAATAACATTATCTTTTGAAAAAGATGGATGGTAATAAGGAGCTGCATCACCATTTGTATTTATTGTAATATCGTAATTGTAATCTTGATAATCTCTTTCTTGTTGTTGTTTTTGTTTTTGTTTTCGAAGTTCTTCTATTAGATTTATGACATTAATTTTATTTATGCTTTCCATAACGGAGACAAGATTTTTGCCATATGAATTTTCTAATTTTGTTACATCAGGACTCTTCAAGGTTGTAAGGTCAAAATCTATTCCCATGTCTAATAATGCCTGCATAGTGGTAAGCGATAGTCTTTCTGCACCTCCACAGGGATTAAAATCTCCGTGTATGACATTTGCTTTCATTTCAGGCACCTTATTATATTAAGACAAAATCCTGTCGCTATCTTTTTCACTAGTATTTTCTCCCTTTTCATAGGTTAACAAAGTATTTAGATGAGCATATACAAGTAGCTGTGTAAAGTTAAAAGATTACTTTCCTATTATAAGATCTAAAAAAAATTAATTTTTATAAGAGGTGGTAAATTTCTTTTTTGCATGGTAAAATAGACGCTATAGCATTCAGTTCTTTATAGAATACATCCCTGTAAATTAGTTTGTCATGAATAAACCCAAGTATTATGTATATTTTGGATCGTCAATTATCAATAATTAACATATAGTAATACGTTCGCCATTAAGAAAATTCTTAGAATGATTATTATTAACATCTATTCTTATACTTATTGGTGTTCTCAAACGAAAGTATTAGTTATAAGTAGTCCTAATTTACCTACTCCACCTCCCGATTATTTTCAACTCAGAATTGTTGAAGATCGAATGGAGGCTTGGAGGCAGTCGTTATGTGGGTTTCTAAAAACATGGCAAGTAAAGCTCATGATGTAACTTTGATTGCAACTAAAGGTTCGTCTGTAAGTGAAAGAATAGGCGTAGGAGGAGGAGGCGGGATGCCATCCAACTTAAACATTATAGAAACGATAGAACCATCTTGGGAAGGAAAAGCTGCTGAGGAAGCCCACTATCTCATGTATAAAGAACTACTGGAAAAAGAATACGGAAGTGGTAATGGGATAGTATGGGATAATACATGGCATTGCTTTTCATATCTCTCTGCAAAGAAATTTCCAAAGATGAAAATAATTCATACCCATCATGGTATAGTAGAAGGACAAACAGGTGTAGTTAAACAGCTGCAATTTCCGAGGTGGATAGGACTATCTAGGTTTCATGCTAAATATATGTCGTCTATTCTTAAAATTCCAGTCAAATATGTCCATCACGGAATCCCTTTACCTCCGTTAGAAGAAACAAAAAATAATAATAACAATAAAAACGGAGATTATCTTCTATCGATAAATAGAATAGTCAGAGAAAAAGGAATTGAAGATTCAATAGATTTAGCTGTTAGAACAAGAAATGCTATAAAAATAGCTGGTGATGATATACACGTGTCTGATCTTTCATATGTACAAATGATAAGAGAGAAATGCCAAAATTCTGATGGCTTGGCAGAGTACATTGGACTCGTAAATAACAAAACAAAGATAGAATTAATCAAGAAATGTAAAGCTGTTATTTCATGCCCTAAACCTAGCTGGATGGAGGCGTTTGGACTATATGCTGTAGAAGCGAATGCCTATGGTAAACCTATACTTGCTCTAGCTAATGGAGGACTAAACGATATAGTTGTAAACCAAACCAATGGTTTTCTAGCTAAAACTACTGGAGAGCTACAAGGATATGTTGATAAGGTGAACGAATGTTCTCCAAAATCTTGTAGAGGCAGAGTTGAAAAACTGTTTACAGATGAAATAATGAGCAAAAATTATCTTCATATATTCGAAATGATAATGGAAGATAATCCTGCCTTCAGATGGTAGACAAGGTAGCTAGTTGTTTTACTAGCACTATGGTTTGACTTTCTAATGTATTATGTCTCTAAACTTGAATTAAGTATTTCAAAAAAATACTTGACATGTTTATTGATATGAAATAGGTAATATAAATAGGACGAAATTTGATTTAATTAGAGAATGAAAAAAGCAGAATGCTATTTGTTTCTTCTGTATATTTTCTAATCATAGGGTAAACATAGGCTATCTATTAAGGTAAACAAAGCTTTCGTATTCTAGCTGTGCTGCCTTACTTAAAAGCTTGTTAGCTAGGTCATTTTCCATTGCTCGTTTCATAGATGTGGCCAATCTTTTGTAGAATTTTGCTTTAAGCATTGGTATTTCCTCAGGTTTTATGATATTTCTTGCCAGTGCGATTTCAGTAGCTTTAGAAAAACCATCAGTATCTACTCTTGCTTTTATTTGATTAAAATTACTTATCCCTATTCTTGTCCTTGAAGCTTGATATTTGACAAAACTTGGTATTCTGTATTTAGTAGGAATCATGGAAGTATACTTAAAGTTGGCTCCAAAAGCTGACATTCTCAGCCAAGAATGAAAATCTTCTGATGCTTTTTCATTAGGAAAAGGACATTGATATGCAAACTTGATACGTACTGCTGTAGAAGAGGTTATATTAGTAATCCCAGTTTCTGTTCCCATTTCTCTCCAAATATCGTGGCCTTCTAATGGATTGTGCGAGTGAGATTCTAAGATTTCTAAAATTGGTGAAGAAATTTTTTCTATAGGTGTCAATCTATTATTTTCATCGATTACTTCAAATGTAGAATAAACTACATCAATATGAGGATTCTCTAATAATATTTTTTTAACAACTTCTAACCTTTTTGGATGAGATATATCATCGGAGTCATTGAAAAGTATTATAGAATTACCACGTTCTAATGCCTTGAGGACTCCTAAATTTCTACTTACTCCTGGACCGGCGTTTCGTTCTAGAAAAATGACATCAATTTTTGGATAGTATTTTTGCTTTAAATGAATTAAATACTCATAGGTTGCATCATTAGGAGCCATATCAACTACAACAATGGCACACCAATCATCATCAGTTTGTGAAAATAATCCTTCGATTGTCTCAGCAATAAACAGTTTTTTTCTACCTTGTTCATGTTCAAATCCACCCGCATAATGGGGAATAATAAATGCACTTGAAAACTCTTTTCGATTAACTGTTTTTGTCATTTTAACCTCTTTGGTATGTTATCCAGTCTACCAATTATTTAATCTAATTTTTCTTCTCTCCTTTTTAGAATATATTTCTTTGACAAATTAGAACTTTGAAGGACTAACACATGGTATTGATTAGTAAGAAAATAAAAGATAACAAATAAGGAAAGTGTAGTATTTTACAAGATCGACTAGATAAAATATTATATTGCGGATAGTTGGAACCTAGCCAATACATTAGAAGACACAAACTAAAAGATTTCATATTGTAAGATTCAGCTAATTAGAAATAATAAATAGCAAATACAGCTAAAAAAATAATTGTCATGAAGGTACGGGTATATTTCTTAAAAGAACCTGAAGTCGAAATAATAATTAAAAATTATAAAATTAGTAATCAAGCACTCTTTACTCTCTATGACCTAGTATGGGAATCAGAATTCAAAAATATCTTAAACCCTGGTAAAATTTGGCTTAAGTTTAAAGAAGATGATAACCCTTTTGGAATACCTCTCAGAGTAAAGAGATCTCATAATAAAATAGAACTGGGGGATATTATTCAGATAGCTGACGATTACTATATTGTTGATACTGTAGGCGTAAGAAAAATAATAATAATTAAAGATTGACTTTATTAACTTGGTTATGATTCTAAATATATTTTTTATTAATAGGTAATTATTGATAGAATACAAATAATTTAAATCTACATTATATTTATCGGTATATTAAATAAGAAAACTATTATTATTAAGAAATTAATCAATAGATATAATATAATATATTAAAGAAAAGATACTTCTGTAAATAAGTTATCATATCATATAAACAATAAAATCAAAAATTATGTAAACAATATAAAATAATATATTAGTAGTAGAATGTCTGTAATAATTATGAGATGTATGATATTCAAAATAATAATACTTTTGTGAAACTTTTTGACGGTAAAACTTTAAATGGTTGGAATATGGCTGGGAAGGGTAATTTTCTTATTATTGAAAGTCAAAAGGCCTTACTAACCCAAGGGGGAATGGGATTATTATGGTATTACAAAAAGAAATTTAAAGATTTTATATTAACTCTCGAATGGAAAGTTTCAAAAACAAGTGACAATTCTGGAATATTTGTAAGATTTCCTAATCCTTTTACTGATCCTAATATAGCAATCGAGTGTGGGTATGAGATTCAAATTGATGATATTGGTTCCCCTGATGGTAATCCCATTCACAGAACTGGAGCAATCTACAATCATAAAGGTCCATCACCAAAAAATCAGTCCTTGTCAAAGCAATTAGCAACAGGAAAATGGAATATTTTTGAAATTATTGTAATACAACAATCCTATTCAGTAACTTTGAATAAAATAAAAATGGTTACAAATTTTATTGGGAACAGATCTTTAGAAGGTTATGTAGGATTACAAAATCATAATGATGGATCCAAAGTATATTTTAGGAATATAATGATTAAGGAATTAAAAATCTAAGAAACTCTTTATAATCTAAGGAGTGATATGG
>JBIOXM010000017.1:0-2725 GCA_044869655.1 Nitrososphaeraceae archaeon
TTCCTTAAAATTGATATGAAGGAAATAAGTCTTTATATAAGACCAGAAGATTTTTCCAAGGTAGTTGGTATCCTTCGCAAAAATAATGTTGGTGGCATTACCTTTTTTGACACAAATGGTTCTGGTAGAAAAAAACATGAAGCAGTCCCAGAAAGAGTTCGTATGTATATGACAGGTAAAATGGTAACTCCAGAATTTGTAAAAGGAACTAAAGTAGAAGTGATTGTACCTGATTCTTCGGCAGATCAAATTGTTGAAGACGTATTAAACAATTTAGGTACAGCTCATGGCATGATCTTTGTCAAGGATGTCTCTGGGGCATATGAAATAGGAAGTAAACTAAAAGGGGAAAGTGTATTAACTCCTCCTAAATAAATTATTGTTATAAACATATTATTCTATAGATTAAACTTGGCTATGTTAATTTAGGATAAACTTATCACTTCTTCTTCTTCTAACTGTAACAAACTAAACTAATGGTCCGTAGTAGATGTTGTATAATTATACATACAAAAAAAATTGTATCCAATTATATACATGAAATAGATTACATTCATTGTCTTCCTTTTGTAGGCATGGGATAGTAATCATCAAAAGATGTATTTCTCTCTTCGAAGTATTGGCTGACTCTTTCTATAAGACTTTTCTCTAATTACAAAAATAAAATCAAAAATTATAGTCGAAAAACATTACTAGAATTTTTAAATAATAAAAGATCACTCATTTGTTTATTAAGTTTAAGTTTATCGACGAACTTTATGTAACTCTCCATATTGGAAATCGGATAATCACTTCCATACAGTAAACGATGGGGCATATCAAGATACTTTAATAATTCCTTTATTTTATATGTATAATATTTTTGATCATTTAATGTAAAATTTCCAATTACTAATCCTGAAATATCTGCATAGACATTTTTATTTTTGTATAGTATTTCTTGACAATCTAATAACCAAGGGTTTCCTATATGACACATAATAACAGTTAATTCCGGATTATCAACAGCTATATCGTCTATATTCAATGGATGGGCAAAACGAACTTTGGATGTAGTGGAAAATGTATCTCCAGTATGAATCATAACAGGAACTTTATATTCTATACAAATATCATAAATTTTTTGATATTTTTTATCATTTGGATAATAATATTCATATCCACAATATAGTTTTATACCTTTGATTAATCCATCTTTTAGCCATTCTTTACATTTTTTAAAGTATTCATTAGTGTGATTATCAATTGTAAATCCAGCTACTATTCCAAGCTTATAGTCTTTATTTTTTAGGATATCAATAATTTGAGATGTTGATGGTCTCATACTATCAATTTTATAGGATGTTAAAATAAGGGAATAAGCAATATTGTTATTGCTCATAGTCTGTAGTAGTTCTGTTAGTCTATCTTTTAATGATGGAATTCTTTTTCTCTTTTGAATATTACTGTAATAATTTAGGTGAACATGACAGTCTATAATTGGCATTATATGTTTTAATTATTTGAACTTAGAATTTATACTTTGAATTTATCTTATAGATTTATTAAATATTAATTTTTAGCATTATTGCTATTATGGATATCTTTTTCTATTTAAAATAATTATAAAACTCCTCCTCCTTTTTTATGAAGGAGTACATGTCCTCACAATTTAGATTTTGATAACTATTCTTTTTTTATCATTAATAGTATTTTATATAATATATTGTAAAACTTAATAATAATATATACATCCATTTTTTATCTCAATACAAAAATACATAAGACTCTATTCTAGATTTAGATATATTTTATATTTTATTCGCAATATTTTTACAATTAGAATTAAATTTGGTTAATAATCTTATCAATTTTTATTAATATGACCGAATTATTACAGCCTCATAATACAGGTGTTAAAGTTAGAAATACAATAAAAAGCGATATTCCAAAGATTATAGATCTAGACAAGCAATCATTTCCATATCTTGCACAATATGGCAATATATGGAAGCAAGAAGAACTCAATAGTCATCTTGAGATTTTTCCTGAAGGTCAATTTGTTGCTTTCGAACCAGATGGCACAATAGTAGGTTCAGCAAGCACTCTCATAGTCTCTCTTGATCCAGAATATAAAGAACATACATGGATCGATATTACTGCAAATGGTATGTTTACTAATCATTCTTATGATGGCGATAGTCTATATGGGGCGGATATTTCATCACATCCAAAGCATAGACATGAAGGTATAGGAAGTATGCTTTATGCAGCTAGAAAAGATTTGGTTATGAAATTGAATTTAAGAAGAATGATATCAGGAGGAAGATTATTTAACTATTGTGATTATGCCAATAAAATGTCTGCTTTGGAATATGCAGAAAAAGTAATTAGAGGAGAACTTAGGGACCCTGTATTATCATTTGAACTTGATAATGGATTTAAATTTATAAAAATACTTTCAAATTATTTAGATGATGTACGTTCTTTGAACTATGCAAGTTTCATAGAATGGTTAAACCCAAAGTTTCATCAATGATTATGGTTGTTGTCCACAGCATTAGAATTAATTATTTTACTGTACTCTATTAATAATAAATAATTGATTCTAGTATTGGAAAAACTATAATTTGTTCCCTTTTTTTGTCAATATCTAAATGATGATATATCTTTACTAAATGCTATCCAACTTTTAAATTGTTATATATTGATGATATTTCGAAGAACCATTACTTCTAATATACCC
>JBIOXM010000018.1:0-5533 GCA_044869655.1 Nitrososphaeraceae archaeon
TTCCAACTAGCAGGCGAGATCCGTGGAAAGACGATAAACACCAGGTTGATTTAGCATACTATGAAGGAAAGTACCCCAAATCTCTCTTTAACAAAGGAGTTCGGGCAGAAAATGAAGATGATTTAGGTTTTGTAGCGAAAGAAACCCATGATAAGATAATAGTTTTTGGATATTCTAATGACAGATATGATATTCCAAAATCAGAGATTATAGCTGTCGGAATGAACGTAATAATTGGAAAAAATTTTCCAGAATTAGCCAAGTATAAAGTGAATAGAAATGCGCCATTACCGACCGGAGAATCTATTGAAACAATTGCGCAAGAGGCTTTTCCTGAGAATCAGGATAAAGGACAAGAAGAAGAAAATTATTAGTTTTGTAAATAACTAATTATTTTTTTACTCAACTTAATAGGATTATCATTTTGGAATTTTTTTATACAAATTCTCATGAAAGATTACTCTAACCATTGTTTGATGGTTTCAGGCTTTATAATTAATATGATAAACAGTAATCAATAGTATATTTAGAAGATATCAAAGTTAGATAAGAAATAGCGACAGTATTTATATGAATGGGTTCTAAAAGTATATTTTCAGCTATCTCATTATTTTTCCTACATTCTGGTAAACAACGAAGAAATATAAGAATAATAGGAGGCTGTCATCTAGTAATAGGGATTATTGGAATGATAACTACTGGTTCTATAGTAATACAAGATACAGCTAATAATAATTTGACCCCGAAGAGTTATCCTAAAACAGAAATTCTGGGTATTTCTATCTATTCCTTTGAATATGCATCTGTCTTTATAACAATTCTTGGAGTTTTTGTATTCGCAGGAGGAATGATTGGAATGGACTCAAAGCAAAAGGAAAAACAAAAATAATATTTCAAAAATTCTATTTGAGAAGACTCGTCATTTCTTTATTATCCTCTTACGACAAACTCAACTTTTTCCATCTAAATCTAGTTCAATTAAAGAGGTATTATCCAGAAAAGTCATGCAAAAAAATAAAACAATCAATTTTATAGAAAATAAGGAAGAAATTTAAAAAAATCAGAACAGCTGTTTTAGGGACAAAAGAAAAAACCAATTAATTGTCCAAGAAAGGTTATTAATTTACTTTTATAATATATTATATGCTTGCAAAGATTATTAGTTATACTGAAAATATAGTTCGAATTATTCAATTGGATATTGACGATTATGGCTCTATTATACCAGTTGAGGTCGTTGAATTACCTTTCTCTCAAAATAATCTAGATTTATATGAATTACTAAAAAATGTAACCTATGCTGCAATATTTACTGAAAGAGATCTCTATAACAAAGAATCTGGGAGTTTTTCATTAGATGCCAAGTTAAATAATATTGTACTAGTAATTCCTATGACATTAGATGAACTTAACGATGAAAAAAAGAAAGTTATAGAATCAGCTGAACGATATAGGAATAAAAACCGAGAGTTGAAAAATTTGGATAATTGCAATATCTAATTCCCATTGTAAACTTTTATGGAATCTCTACATAGATATAATTCTCTTTTTCAATTATTTTATATATAACAAGGTCGTTTGATTTTTTCCATTCGGAATTTTGGTTCATCCATTTAGAAGGAATATTTTCAAGCTTACCCGTCTTAAGATTATATTCGAAATCATGCAAATAACATATAATACGCTGATTGCTAGAGGAAATTGCACTTTTTGATAAAGATGCCCCACGATGTGGACAATAATTATCACATGCAAATAATTTCCCATTTATATTAACAAGCAAAATATCTAATACTTTACTATCAGGTTTTATATGAAAGACTTGTATTTTACTATTTCTTATCGTATTGATATCACATAATTTAAAAAGCATATCTCCAATTACTCTACAGTGGACCTTATTAATTTTATAGAACTTTAAATTTTAAAAATGATATATTTACTAAATCTTGTCATAATCTATGGATCTTGTCTTTGACAATTAGGCTATAACATAATTATAGAATTGTTATTATTGCAATATTAAACTTCCTAACGACGATTAATCAACTATCTTAATTGAAGATCTTTTTTTTAAGTTAAAAATACTAAAGTTGAAATATCTAAGAAAATATAGAATGTATGAAAACATTGAGAATAGCTAGTTTTTTACCAGCAACTGAAGTTAGAATGTATCTTTCAGATCGATCCTATAGTGGAGGATATAGTGGAGGAAGAAGAAGTGGTGGAGGAGGGTATGGAGATAGAAATAGACCAAGACGTTTTCGTCATTCCCCCGTGAAGGTAGGCGAACAATACGATGTAACAATTGAAGCTATTAGCAACAGAGGAGATTCCGGAGTCGCAAAGATAGAAGGTTTTGTAATATTTGTTCCTGGAACCAAGGTTGACGAAAAGATAAAAGTTAAAATAACAAAAGTTGGAAATGGTTATGCTACCGCAGAATTAGCACAACAAACACAACAAGCAAACGATCAAACTGCTTCTGAAAACCCAGAACAAACACAAGAAGATACAAATGAAGGAGAAGAAATAGAAGGAGAAGAAATAGAAGGAGAAGAAAAGACATAACAATATTTCTATCAATTTTAAATTGAGGACAAGATTGTTGGTTAAATCAAAAGCAATTTCTTTTTTATTTCGAAACTAGTTTTTTTATTTCTAATACATTTTAGATATAGAAAAAATATGTGGTCATTCAAAAAAATTGAGATATAAGATTATATTCTTCTATTGAATAAAATATTCAATAATATCAGTATAGTTTAACAAATATGTATACGATATCTCGAGATTAAGTTCTCTATAAAGATTACAAATAAATCTTATAATTATTATAACTAAATTATTTATTCTTAAATTTTATCTTATTTATATATTCTAGTGGATAATATTCATTTTAAGATTTTATAATATCTTTAGAATTTTGTAATTTTAAATGACAAGTTAAATTTCTATGTTTATAGTCATTTAAAAAGATTTAGGTACTAAATTCAAATAAATTATAAAAAAATTTCATCTTTGTGTTATATTTCCAAGGAAAGGAACTAATTGATCGATGTTAGGAGGAACAGATATTGAAGCAAATTCAAGTAATGGTGCATGCCATATTCCAAATCCCACCATAAAAATAATTGCAAATACTAGTACACCTAAAATGGCCTTAGGTTCTTTCACCCTTGACATATCACCACTTTCATCCAAGTACATTTTTTTAATAATCCATAAATAATATCCTAGGGATAATGCACTATTTAATAATCCTGCAATTGCTAAGTAGGGGCCCCATGAGATTACTGTGCCACTGTCAATCGCAGATTGAAAAAGTACCAATTTACTCCAAAAACCATTCAATGGAGGAACACCAGCTAATGCTAACAGTGATATTGATAAGGCAATGGCAGTAATGGGCATTTTTCTCCCCAGGCCACTATATTTTTCCAAACTGTAACTAGCTAATGCTATTGCAACAGCAGCAATCGCTAAAAATGAGGCTGATTTCATTACAGCATGATTAAGGATGTGAAATAGTGATCCGTCTAAGGCAGAACTTGCATAGGGTGCAAGGGCTAGCCCGATCATCATATAACCTGCTTGGGCTACACTAGAATAAGCCATCATGCGCGGAACGCTTCTTTGTATCAGGGCACCAAAATTACCTACCGTCATAGTAATAACTGCTAAAACAGCAAGAACAATACTCCACTCCAACCCAACAGCGAACATTCCAATAACTATGACTCTAATGGCTGCTGCAAAACCTGCTTTTTTCGTTCCTGCTGCCAACAAGGCACCTATTGTTGTGGGTGCACCTTCGTATGCATCCGGTAACCACATATGAAACGGTACCAAGCCCATTTTAAACCCAAATCCCGCAACAAACAAACCTATTGCAAGATAGGAAAGAGGAATAATACCTCCCACTAATTTATCTGGCGTTTGATTTGGTGCAGAAAGTTCAGCTAGAATTGTTATCGAATCTCCAATATTTGTGGTGCCTGTAACAGCATAGACAAATCCAATTGCAAGCACAAGAATGGAAGAAGAGAAGGCTCCAAACATAAAATATTTTATAGCAGCTTCATTTGAGATAGGATCTTTCTTGGAAAATGCAGCAAGAGCATATGTTGGTATTGACATAAGTTCCCATGCAATGAATAGCATTACAAAGTCACTAGAATAAGCTATCAACACCATTCCAATTGTCGATAGTAAAATTAAGGAATAATATGAAGCATAATTCGAAATTCCTCTCATATAGTTCCATGATGAAGCGGAAACCATTATAGAGACTATTAAAAGCGAAATAGCAAAGAAAGAACCGAACATATCATCTGCAATCACATCGTTTCCAAAATACATTGCAGGAAGAGGCTCACCACTTATTACGCGAGAAATTATTATGAGCAAGGAGATAATTAAAGTCCCAAAAGTTATGGCACTGAAAAGTTTATTTTTACTTTTTCCTTTTTCTTTTTTATATGCATCTACTATAGGAATTCCTAGACCAACTGAACCAAGAAGGATAATTATTAGAATTGGTGTAGAGGAAACATCAATCATTTTTTATCACCCACTCATTGCTCCTATAAATACAACATAATTAAAACAATGATAATGCCTGCCGCAAAGACAAAAAGGTATGTCTGAGTAACTCCTGTCTGTGTATATTTTACCACTTTTGACAAATAGCTCATAGAAAACTGTAGTGCTGGATTAATCCCTTGTGCAATAATATTTTCAAAATATATCCATATAGTTTGATATATACGCAAAGGTATTTTTACAAAACCCCAATATAACAAACTATTAAGATACCATCTATTATACAAGAAAAACCATGCCTGCTTTAAAATAGGATATTGTGAAATAATTTCTGGATCTTTTTTCCTCATTATATAAAAGTATATACCGAAACCAGAACCTATCCCAAAAGCGACAAATGAGGACACAAATGCTATAGGATTTATCACTTCTGTTGTTTGGTCAGCATTCTGCGGTATGTTGTTTGCCGAATTAGGAGTTTCTATTCCTTCTCCAATACCAAAAGAGCTTGAAAGATAGTTGGCCATGATGGAATGAATCTCTTCTTCAAAGATAAAACCAATTAATCCAATAAGTATGGTCAAAATAGCGAGGATGGCAAATGGGACCCACATTATTGGGGTGACCTCATGAACCTTAGGCTTGGTATCATATTTCAAATCATGTTCACTAGTAGTCAAATCATGGTCATCGGAGGGTTCAGAAGAGACATACGAGACGGATTGCGACGTGGTAGAAGAGGATTGTTCAATGGTTTGAACATGTTTGCTTTTTGTACCGAAAAAGACCATGCCTACCATTCTAAATGTATAAAATGCAGTCATTATTGCAACTATAAATGCAATGAGGAAAAGAGCACCCCCGGTAGTTGTTCCTGATTCTAAAAGAGCGGCAAAAATCGCATCCTTACTCCAAAAGCCAGAAGTTATTAAAGGAGCACTTGCTAATGAAAGTCCCGAAAGTAACATAAAAATAAATGTTTTATTCA
>JBIOXM010000019.1:0-2514 GCA_044869655.1 Nitrososphaeraceae archaeon
GACAAATCATTGTTACAATAAAAAAGAAAATAGATTATGAGAACAAACAAGTAAAAATAATTGTAAAAGATACTGGCACAGGAATTGACAAAGAGATACTACCAAGGCTATTTGAGAAATTTGCCACAAAGTCTGAGGCTGGTACTGGATTGGGTTTATACATATCAAAAAAGATTGTCGAAGCTCATGGTGGAAAAATATGGGCTGAGAATAATAGTTCTGATGATAGAGGATCTACTTTTTACTTTACTTTACCTATAGATAAATCTTGATCAAAAATAATTAGGAGGAGAGTGGATATATAATACTAAATATAAAAAAATTTCTACTCGATGATAAGTAAGATGAGGTAACTTTTGTATTAGAAAATATATTGACCATTTTTTAAAAAACCTTCATTTTTAAAGCAAGCTACCCTCATTGGATCGAACCGAGGTGGTAATGGATTAGACTGTTGGAATAGTTCCTCCATCAATGACATATTCAGTGCCAGACAATCTTTCTCGTGTGATGCCATCACACGTAGAAACTATTTTTAACCCAAAGAGAGACAATATTTTTTATTATTTTATATCGTAATTCTTCGTGTTCTATTTTTAATTTAGTAGTATCTTAAACAAATTCTAACTAAATTCAGATAATTCTAATCCAGTAAATGATCTGGACAATAACGGTTTTTAGATAACCTATCATAATTTAGAAAATTAAGAAATTATTGCAGAAATGAGGAATATATCTGTAAGCTTTTTAATTATGCAAAGGATCTAATTATGTTTCTGTTCTTTTTCTTAGTATTATTAATTACCTTTTTCCTCATTCTCTTTATTGTCATTATCCTTATCCTTACCGTTGTCATTATGATTGACTTCTAGTTCTCTTACAAATTCTTTGATATCGTCTTCACTGAGGGATAATTCTATTCCTGTGTCTTTTTCTAGATTCTTCTTTTGTTGTTTAGCTTTAATTACGATATCTTTTAACAATTTATTTTCACGCTCGGACTCTGACATTCCAAGGCTATGAAGAAATTTGGATTCAGCCATTGTTGAATTTTTAATCATTTCTTTTAATTGTTCATCCTTTGAAATTGAGATGGCCGATAACGAAAGGCCGACAAGTATCAGATATGATCCAAGACCGTATGAGGAAACAGTGGAAAATCCAAAAGGCGGATACGCCATATTTGTTAGAACCGATTGGGTGCCAGAAAAGAATAACATAAATCCATATCCAGCCATAATTAAATAACCTGCAAATAATTCATTGCCTTTAAAGTCTTTGACTGTAAGCTTGAATGCTATATAAAACAAAATCCCTCCAAATGTTGAGTTCAAAGCGATGACACCGTAGAATATTAGTTGTTCATATTCTTCATGTGGTTCATAGATGTGAAGATGATATACCATTAAAGTGGAAAAATACAAAAGCGGTAGACTGAGTAGGAACCAGTATTTTGCTCGTCCAATCTTGTAAGAATAATGATATAAAATTAATGCTGTTCCACCCCATTTAAGGAAAAAAGAGGCCATGTCATTATATTGATAAGTTTTGGCAAAGATTTTCCAGATTGAACCTTCCTCTGTAGAAAGAAAAGTTCCAGAAGATGTGGGAAGAATGGAAATAAAAAGTTTCTCACTAAATTGATAGGTAAATACTAACAGTATTGCAAATGATGCTATTGCAGCAGTTGCAAAAGACAATCCATAAACCAGTACTAAAACTGAATTGCGATTAGTTTTATACCATGAAAGAAATAGGTGAGTAAATATGGCCATCAGGATAGTACTTAGCATGTAACTTATCAGAGTCACTAGCATTGAGGATATCGGCAAATAATTCTGGTTTATTATTATTTCTAAGATAAGGAACACAAATATAGTTATTATTGTATATTGACTTATAGAAACAAATCTATGCATTAATCTTATTTTCCCATTTTTTTTCCTAATCTCTTCGCTTTTTTTAGCTACAAATTGTAGAACAAATATCTGACCTATCATAGTTATTATTGATAAGGTGATGAAAAGAACAATTCCTCCATAGGTTTGTAGCGGTTTACCAATTAAGTCACCTGTTTGATTTAACAATGTGTCTAAGGATAGAACAGCGATAAGAACATAGATAACAATGTGTATATTTTTTGTACTAAAATTAAGAAGTTTTTTGATTTGAAGAGTAAAAAAATTTAATGGAGAATTCATTAGTCTTGCAGAGAATGGTTGTAATATATGATTTTGTGTTAACTAGCTCCTCTTCCTGCACCAGATATGATCCCATAACCTAGTGCGCTCATGTTTTGATCGGTATTGGTCATGTTTTGATCGGTATTGGTCATGTTTTGATCGGTATTGGTCATGTTTTGATCGGTATTGGTCATGTTTTCTTGCGCAGAAATGGTTATTGTTGGATACGCAAGTAACATCCCTAAACCCGTTAATGCCGTCATAATGATTAAAGTCGTTATTTTAATACCCACGTTATTCAATACCCCAAAATATGATAATATGAATATAA
>JBIOXM010000020.1:0-2466 GCA_044869655.1 Nitrososphaeraceae archaeon
ATGTGTAGCAAAATTGGAATCTTCTTTATAGTGAAATGATAGGTAGAAGTAGGTCTATCATCTCATGTGATGTTCTTGTTATAGGTACTGGCTCTGCAGGTCTTAGATCTGCAATTGAAGCTCATGATTCCGGTGTTGAGAATGTTCTCTTAATTAGTCAAAGTAGGAAGGGTGATCCTCATACTGTACTTGCAAGAGGTGGCATCAATGCAGCGCTAGGTACTATGGATCCTGAAGACAATTGGATGATACATGCTGCTGATACCCTACGTGAGGGCGACTTTCTTGCCGATTTTGAACGAGTTGAAGTATTATGCAAAAATGCGCCTGATGCTATAAATGAATTGGTTAATTGGGGTGCTAGATTTCATAGAGAGAAAGACGGTAGATTAACACAACGATTTTTCGGAGCCCATACTTATAGAAGAACTGTCTTTTACCAAGATTGGACTGGAAAAGAAATAATTCGCGTATTAATGGAACAAGTTAATCAGCGGCAAATAGAAATTTTAGACGATATCTATATTTTAAAATTATTAAAAGCAGACATTGTAAATGTAAAAAGAGAAAAAGAAGAAACAAAAATTATAGGAGCATTTGGAATAGATTTCAAAAAGAAAGAATTTGTAATATTTAAATGCAGAGCTTTAATACTTGCCTCTGGTGGATATACTCGAGTCTACGATATTAGTAGTTCTCGAAGTTTTGAAAACTTTGGAGAAGGTCTAGTTTTTGCTTATGAAGCAGGAGCAGATTTAGTAGATATGGAAATGGTACAATTTCATCCTACAGGAATGGTTTGGCCTGAGAAAGCATTGGGTACCTTAGCTACTGAAGCAATACGTGGAGAAGGAGGTATTTTGTTAAATTCAAAAGGTGAAAGGTACATGAAAAATTACTATCCTGAAAGGATGGAACTAGGACCTCGTGATGTAGTAGCTCGCGCTACCTATAATGAAATAGTCTCTGGAAGAGGTAGTAAACATGGAGGAGTTTGGTTGGATGTAACTCATCTTCCAAAAGAAAAAATTTTGGAAAGACTTTCCACTATGTACGAACAGTTCAAAAATATGAATGGAATTGATATATCTAAAGACAAAATGGAGGTTGGGCCTACGGCACATTACTCAATGGGCGGAATAGTGGTAGATATGAAATGTAGAACAAAAATAAGAGGTTTATTTGCTGTAGGAGAAATAATAAGTCAGATCCATGGTGCTAATCGTTTAGGTGGAAATAGTTTACTAGATACTATAGTTTTTGGAAAAATTGCTGGTTATGAAGCTGCTACGTTTGCAAAGGAAAATAGTGAAAAGCAGAGAGGAGAAGAACAAAAGAAAACAAGGTCGTCATTATTAAAATTTAATATAAACGATAAAAAAAATGAAATTGATGACATTGGTATTGGTATTGATGATGATATCTTTATAGTTAAGGAACCAATTATGTTTCTTAATGGAATACAAGAAATAATGAAACAGAATGCTGGAATAATAAGGGAAGAGACAAAGCTCAAAATTGGGTTAAAAAGAATTTTAGAATTAAAAAAAGAGTTTTATTCTAACGATAAAATAATAAAAGAATTTAAAATTGATCATGATCATGAAAATATTGTTTTAACTTGGGAAGTAAAGTCGTCATTAGTTATTTGTGAGGCCATAATAAAAAGTGCCCTTATGCGAAAAGAGAGCAGAGGAGCTCATTACCGGTCTGATTTCCCAAATACTGATGATGATAAATGGAAGGTAAATATCTTTTGCAGAGCAGAAGGAAAGGAAATTATTTTATTTAAACAGAATGTCAAAGAAATTAAAGGACCATTAATAGATTTGCTCAAAAATCATACTAAATTTGAACATCATCGAGAATTTGAATAAGTAGAATATATAATTACAAATTTAACAAATAATAAATAAATTAATTTGATTTTAAAACTTAACTAATATTAAAAGATAATTATCAATTAAATATTGATAACTAATCTAGAAAAAAGCCATTAAAAAATATCAGTAAATTACTAACACATAATTGAAGTACTTATGTACTTTGGAAGTGTACATTTTTATATGTTATTGTTTTGTTCTTTCACCTAAATTTATTTTTCATGTATTTGTAATAATTCTAGACAGAAGCCGAAGGTTTTACTGCAATATATTTTAGAACCTCTATTATTGTATCTCTCATCTCAAAGTCTTTTACTTCTTTAGGTATAAATAGAATTAACAAATATTTTTTTATATTTTCTATGAACTTACATAATAGAATGAATAGTGAAAGTGTATTCGATTTAATAGTTATAGGAACAGGATCAGCAGCGTCAGCAGCAGCTCATGAATGTTGTTCGAAAGGATGGAGTGTAGCTATAATAGATTCATTACCCTTTGGAGGCACATGTGCATTACGTGGATGTGATCCTAAGAAGGTGTTAGTGGAAGCAGCCAAGATTGTTGACTCAAATCTGAGACA
>JBIOXM010000021.1:0-2538 GCA_044869655.1 Nitrososphaeraceae archaeon
TTCAAATTATCTTAATAATCTTCTAAAACAATTCTCATGAATAATGAATATACTTTGCGATACTAGTTTTTTAATGGTTCTAGTCACAAAACCTATCAAGCTATTGGATAACATTGTAATGCAATATGGAAAAATCAATTTTCTTATTCCAGATTTAGTAATAGAAGAATTAAAAAATTTGGTAAAAAATCCATCATATAAAAGTTCAATAAATGCAAAAACTGTCCTTGAAATTACAAAGAAATTTGAAATTATCACAACAAAAAAATTAAGTTATACTGATGATAGTATTCTAGATTATGCAATCAATCATAAATGTGCTGTTGCTACGATGGATAAAAACCTAATACAAAGATTGCTATCGTCAAAGGTATTGGTTTTTTCATTACGAAATAATAAATTACTAATTATAAACCATTAATTTAATCATTAATTAGATAAACAACTTTAAATTTGTATACAACCTAAACCCTTTATGGAAATAAATAATATACAACTTCAATGGTTGGGCCATGATGGTTTTAGTTTTATTACCAAAGATAATCATGTGATATATATTGATCCTTATAAAATAGATGAAGTGCACCATAAAAAAAACGATGCAGACATAGTATTGATTTCACATAATCATTTTGATCATCTCAGTATTGAAGATTTAAGACATATTATAAATGAGAATACAAAGATTATAGCAGCTGCTGAATGTCTAGAAAAATTAAACCAAGAGGGATTTAAAAATGTAAAAGGTATAGAACCTGGACAGACAATTGATGAACGAGGAATTAGTATTGAAATTGTTCCAGCCTATAATATCAATAAAAATTTTCATCCTAAAGACGATAGAAAAGTTGGATTTATTATCACCTTTGATAAAGATGTTAGAATATATCATTCAGGTGATACTGATAAGATTCCTGAAATGAGTGAGTTTAAATCGGATGTTGCTTTAGTTCCAGTTTCAGGAGTATATGTAATGACAGCAGAAGAGGCAGCCGATGCTGTTAATAATCTCTTAAAACCGTCTAAATTGGCTATTCCTATGCATTATGGATCAATCGTAGGTAGTCTAGAGGATGCAATAGAATTTAAAAAGTTAGTAAAAAATTGCTCTGTGGAGATTTTAAAACAGGAATAGATAAAATGATTTGAACATATTAATATTTCTTATCAATAAATCAGATTAAACTACTCAAATAAATCTTATTCATTTATTGTTATCTTTTTTGTCTACGGATTATCAAAAATATAAAGATAAGGTATATCAAATAACTTTATTTAACAAGATAGTTTGCTCATATTTGTTTCTACTTTCCATAATCAATCAATCATTAATTATACAGTAAAAAGCCACTTATCATGTTCTGAACTTGCAATAATATAATAGGTAATTCTCACATTCTTTGTCAAAATCATAATAATTTTATATAGAAATTCTTGTATTGGCGCATTGAATAAAAAAACCGAAGATTTATGTAAGAGTATAAAAATGGAATGAACATGGTAAAAACTGAATCATCCCAAAAGTTGAAAACAGGTCAAAAAGCTCCTGATTTTAATTTATTAGGTATTGATGGGAAATTATATTCGTTAAATGATTTTAATAGTAAAACTTTATTGATAATATTTATGTGCAATCATTGCCCCTTTGTAAAGGCAAGGATTAAGGATATTGTAGATTTACAATCTCATTTTACCAAAGATAAACTTCTAATTGTAGGAATCAATAGTAATGATCCCCAATATGAAGAAGAAGGTTTTGAGAATATGAAGAAATTTTCTCAGGAATACAAGATGAATTTTCCATATTTATTTGATGAAACGCAAAAAATAGCAAAAACATATGGGGCAGTATGTACACCAGATCCCTATCTTTTTGATGGAGAAAAAAGGCTTGTCTTTCATGGAAAAATAAATGATGCTAGTAATCCAGATAGTACACCAACACGGGATATAATGAAAGAAAATATTGAAAAAGTATTAAGGGATGAAAAAATTGTAAGAGATTTTGATCCATCTATTGGTTGTTCGATAAAGTGGAAGGCTTAAACTGGACTATCTTTTATTTTCCGACTTAAGGTTAGTGTTATTGAATAACAAAAATCTATTTCAATTTCCATTGAAATCGTCTTATTCACCTAATGGAGATCAGCCCTTCGCAATTGATCAATTAACTAAGGGGATTACGGAAAATCAAAAGTCTATTCAAACTTTGTTAGGAGTTACTGGCAGTGGCAAAACTTTTACAATTGCAAATCTGATTTCTAGAATAAAAAAAAATACTCTTATAATCTCTCACAACAAAACGCTAGCAGCACAACTTTATTCGGAATTTAAGGATTATTTTCCGTCTATAAATGTAGGATATTTTGTTAGTTTTTATGATTATTATCAGCCTGAAAGTTATATTCCGCAAACAGATACATATATTGAAAAGGACACTGCAGTAAATGAAACCATTGAAAAAATGAGGTTAGAGGCAACAGCAATGTTAATGTCTGGTGAGCCAACAATAATTATATCTACTGTCTCGTGTATCTA
>JBIOXM010000022.1:0-2284 GCA_044869655.1 Nitrososphaeraceae archaeon
GAACTATTGACAGAAAATATTCCAAATTGATTATTTTGAAGGATAATTGAATTTACATCTATAGTATTAGAATTAATAAGATTTATACCCTTTTTAAAATTGGTTATCGTGCCTGGACCCTTTACAGTGACATCATTTCCAAGAATCACTATTCCGCTATATTCTAAAATCTTTCCTGGTCCAGTTATGGTTTTTCCATTTAAATCAATTGTAATTCCACTTCCTGATATAATAAGCCCATCTTTAAAACAGTTAAGATTAGTTTCTAGTTTAAAATCAGTCTCTATTGTCATTGAACATGGTGATATTTGATTGATTGAAAGTTTTCCTTTATTATCATTTTCTATTGTTTGTGGATAAGCATGGAATATCATATTATTTTCTGCTGACAAAAAAATAGTCAATATTGCAGTCATGAGAATAATTACAATAAAATTCATACAACAAAATAATTCAATAAAACTATTTATTAATTCCCATTTATTGTGAATCAAAAAGTATCTGAATTTTTTTCTATGAATTTCTGCTAGATCAATAATATTTAAAAATATAATTTTACGGAGACCTATCCAATATAATTCCAATTAACGTCTACTTTTGTTATATAATGCGGCAGGTTTAAATCAAATTTGACCAAAGAAAGGACTTGAATATCACTACTACTACTCATATCAAAACATACAAGTAATAAAAACAATTAAACATATATGTTAAGAAATAATTGTCTTACCTCCAATAATACTATGTCTTTTTCGTTATATTATTTATTTATTTTAATAAAAAAACTAGCATTGTACTAGGAAGCAAATTTTGTATCGTCTTTGTTAAATCTTTTTTTGTTGAAGGGTGAAGTAGATTTTTTTCTTTGGTCAACTACTAATTTTATATAATCTCTAACTTCATTTTCACTAACTTCATAGGAAAATTCACCAGTCTGTTCTTCCATTTCCTTACGTTGTTTTTGGATAAGCTTTATTACCTTCTTTTCTATTTCTTGTTCCATTTGTGCAGATCCTATGTTACCTATTAAATCACTCATAGATCCTTTGATTGATTTTCTTAGAGAGTTATCTTGTGATATTGATATTGCTGAAATATATAATCCAATACTAAACAAATACGAAGATAGCAGAACAAGGGAATGAGCAGCTACTCCGTATGTAGGTTGTATAGCAGAAGTTGAAAGTGAAATACCAACCATTGTATCACCTATTGCGGCTATAATAAGATAATCTTTTAATTTTGATGAGACCAAACTTCTTACAGCCATAAAAAAGGCTAGACCAAAGAGAATGTTTCCTGCTATAGTACCAATTCTAAATAAAAGCCTAAAAAAATAACGGTATTGTTCATCTACTTGTGATAAACCTTCTCCAGAAAAAAAACCAGGGGCCTTACCAATCAAATAAAATATCAATGGAAGAGAAAAAATGATCCAAAGTAATAATGGGAGTTTACCTACCCTCTGATAAAAATTACGTAAAAGTGTAGTTGACGCAATCCATCTAAGTCCAAATGCTATAGGCAGGACAGTAGAATTTAGTAGATTATATAATACAAGACTTGAATTTGGTATTATGTAGAAAGTAGTAGTATCCAAATTTACTATCTTGTATATTATTTCTCCTCCATATTTCTCAGATGGTTTATATAAAAAAGAAGATTCAACAGTTGTTCCTGGAGGTGTTTTTTCTTGTACCAAATCTACCAATAACAATTTAGTCCCAGCATCTTCTAATATTGATAAACCAAGTGCAAATGCTGCAATACCATAAAATAGGATGACTAAATTTTTCTTATTACTTAATTTAAACCAGGAAAAGAATTTGAATCCTATGAGACCTATTACAATACTCGATGCTATAGAACTAATTGCAAAAACAGTGGGAGACAAAAAAAGATGGCCAGTATTGCTAAAAAGAATTAACAAAAGTATTCCTAATAAACTGAATTGAATTACAATTACTGTCCAATGCATGATATTAATAAAACGAGATTTGGCTCTAATCGTTTTGCTTATTTGTGTAGTGTATCTTAGGAGTATCCAAGATCCTATTCCATATCCAATAGCAATAGTCAAAATGAACATTATAACTTCCATATCATAGGTATAGGGTAAAATCTGACGTGTCATCAATAAGTCAATAATTACAATGGAAATTATAATAGCTCCCGTTACAGTCATTATTTTTCTATTGAGTATAATAGGTCTTTGAAAAAAACTGTCTTTCCTAAAATGCACGAGTTATATGCCTTTTAGAATTATATAAGATTAGCGAAAGCA
>JBIOXM010000023.1:0-3141 GCA_044869655.1 Nitrososphaeraceae archaeon
GCGGAGTATGGGATTTGTATAATCCACAAAGAATTGCTGAAAATAATGCAGTAGTTGTAAATAACTTTACAAGTTATCTGTTAAATACAAGCAATCTAATGAATAATGCTCTAGCATCAAATATTAGGGTATACAATACAGCACTTGAGCAAACACGTGATAATTTAAAGGCTGTAGCAAAAACAAACACCAATTTCGTACAATCAGTTAATAGACAAAATTCACGTAAATACTAACAACAACCAAATCAATTTTTTATTTTATTTTGAAATTATTTTTTTATTTTAATCCATAAAAAATAAATATAATCATATGAGGCTCAAAATTTATGTCAAATTTATTTCACCTTTCACTGGGGCCTTAATTGCATGATAAAATTTTGCGTTTCTAAAAATAGAGAATAAAAAAGGAGAGATAAAAGAAGCAAAATTAGAAATTTCATATGTTTGATTTTGTTATTTATGAAAACCTTGTAACTTACACTTCTATAATAAATCTCAAATAAATAATATATTTATTTTGTATTCCAAAAGAATCTTTTCCCAAAGGACTCATATTTGAATAGTTATTTATCAAAAATTTTATGTTATTGATATAGAAAATCTTAATAGTTTACTTATGTAAAAGAATAGAAAATGACTATTAAAAATTTCAAAATCATGCCATTGCTAATAATATTAGGTTTTTCATTCTACATTGGATTAGTATTAGAAAATAATGTATATGGGATAAAATACTGGTGTGATGAAAATGTTTTAGTTTGTAATGGTGATGAGGGAGATGACCAAATTACTGGAAATAACAATAATAATATAATTTATGGATGGACTGGAAATGATTATTTACGAGGTATGGCAGGCGATGATGTTATATTAGGTGCTGAAGGCTCAGATACAATTATCGGAGATACATCTAGTGATGTATTTAATGTTAATGATCATGGGAAAGATGTCTTGATAGGAGGTACAGGTGACGACATTTTAGTAGGTTATAATGGAAGTGATGATATTTATGGTGGGTTAGGTGATGATTGGCTTAGAGATTTCGGTCCTAGAAATTCAGATGAACTAAATAATTTTTATGGTGAAGAGGGTAACGATTTACTCGTTGGTAGTAGGAGTGCAGACAAATTTAATTGTGGAGAAGGAATAGATGTAGTTTTGAATTTCAATTCAACTCAAGGGGACAAATCCGACTCTACTTGTGAATTAGTCCTTAAAGAAAAATTCAATGAAAGCCAAAATAATCAAGAATACTTAGCGTTTGCACCATTAGACAACGGTACCATGAATTTGGGAAAAGAATAACCAAATATTTCTTGTAATATGATTCTTTTCAAGATTTTCTCGAGATAAGAAAAAATTTTCCAAATTTATGCGAAAGATTGCAGCTCCGTTTCATTAGATATCAATAACATCATCTTTTGTTGCGTAACAAAACGATGAATAACAAGAAAAATAATAAAAAATTTATTTTTGCAAACCATTAATTCATTAACTAATCTCTTTTATAGAAGTGCATTATCTTTTTTAATTACCATTAATAGGATTATTTAAAGTTAAAAATAGAGTAATTTATAATAATAAAATAACATATTCTATTTATGTAATTTGTTATGAAATAGAAAAGTAGAACAATTAAGTTCATATACGTTTTCTAATATTTGTTTTATAATACATACATAAAGGTACAAAATTTTACAACATTTCTTTTTATATAATATCAGATATTTTTAATTCTATACAAACTAATTGGAGAAGAATTTTTCTTTCTTAATAGATTCCTTCCTTGTACTCTATTATTTTGTATATTACTTCTACTTGGAAGAAACTGAACAGCTGTCTTTTGAAATCTATGAATAGACAAAAAGTGTGAATTGTGATTTTATATTCTTATTAATATTTACTCTTAACTCTTCTATCCTAATACTAGTTTCTTTTTAGATGTTCCAACCAAAGTCCAGATTCAATTATTTTATAGCCAAGCAAGGTCTATAAACATTTTTCTTCTACCACTTTCTTCAAAGTCGTTAACAGAAATAAAGCCCCATTTTTTGTAAATTTCTACTATGTTATCATCGAACGCTTGTAAAATTATTATTCTACAGCCTGTATATTTTGATAGAAACAATGCTTGCTTTATTATCCAATCTCTCATTATTGTTCCAATACCTTTCCCTTTGTATTTTATATGTCTTGCAATATGCCCAACTAATAGTCCAGGTACATAGTCACGTGTAGTTGTTAAATTTGACAATCTCTGATGTTCGAATCTTCCAAGTTGACTCATAGCCAAAGTAATAAAACCTATGACCTTTTTATTGTATACAAATAAGAATATTTTCCCTATGTTCTCATTTTCATCTTTTTGTGCAGTATTTAATAAATAGTTAGTTAACTGATCATTTTCGCACCGAAAATCAGAAAAGTTAATTGAGTTTTCTAAAGCTCTTGACTGTGAATAAACTTGGATATCAGAATGAGTTATTGACACTTAATAATTAGATAAAACTTCGTATTTTGTTGCCATTGATTATAGAATTTTGCATCATTTTCTTTTGGGTCTCTGTGGCAGGGGTATTCAATTTCTCTATAAAAGACGCCCATTCTTGTTCTGTCAATAAGTCAGGATGATCCAGTGTCATTGTAATGAGTAATAAATTATATATAATATATAAATTATCATGAAGATTAGGCATTAGATAATAATTCAATTTGGAAATTTATATCGAAAACCATATAGACTTTGAACTTTATAATGAAAATGATCATATTGAGTGAAGAAGATTTTGTTAAGGTTTCTGATACCAAGGATATTCAACCTTTACATATGAAAGAAGTTCAAGTTGATGGAGAAAAGATCTGTATAGTTAATGTTGATCGAAAATACTATGCTATTGGCAGCATTTGTACCCATGAAGGTGGCCCTCTTGCAGATGGCACTCTTGAAGGCTACGAAGTTGAATGTCCATGGCATGGTTCCAAATTTGATGTAAGAACTGGTGAAGTTACGAACCTCCTGCAAGTGAACCAGAACCAAGATATCAGGTAAAAGTAGATGGAACTAATCTATTAATTAAGAAACAAAGTAAAAGTGAATCTCCCCAGATTGAGCTAACCCTAATGGAAAAAGATATAGTTA
>JBIOXM010000024.1:0-3595 GCA_044869655.1 Nitrososphaeraceae archaeon
TACCAGTTTTTTTACTAATTTCTTCATAAACTTTTTGAAGATCTTGGTGATCTTCAATTAAATTATTACATAAATTGATACAGTCAATTGAAATTTTATAGTACTTGTTTTCAATTTGAGTATTTGAAGAGTTTATCTTTTCTTCTTTTTCTTGTTTTTGAAAAGCTAGCCAATTAAGAATAACATCACTATCTGCAAATTGTTTTTTATCCATGTAATTATTGTTAAAGAGTTTTTTATTTATCATACTGATTATTTGCTTTTAGTATAATATAGATTTTAAAATATTCTAATTTTACAGTCTGACTATTAAATATAAAAAATTTAATTATATTTAGTAAGTATTACATAAAATTCGCTATTTGATTAATGGTGTATCGTATATTGTTGATCAGTATATTTGATCTTTTTATTAATAACTCAATTCCCTTTTTATTGTTGTATTAATTATAAAAAGAGGTGTGTACTATCTTGTTCTTAATGCAATCATTATTTTACTTTTTTTAATTATTTACTTCCAATTCATTTGTTAAGTTTCGGAGTTCCTTTTTCCTATCACTGAAGAATTGAACTACTAAGGCGGTTGCTGTTAAAGTTAAACCTGCTACAATTCCTATAGTAAATAATTCACAACTCAATGCCTATCTCCTATATTTACAGCATTCTACTATTTTAATTTATTTGAAAAACGATTTTAACGGGTTAGAATATCTCGCCTATTTATAATCGCAGCTTTAAAATAAAAAAAGTACATTATGTTAAATCATTAATTTACGATAGTATTAGAAAGCACAATTATTATTATTATTATTAAAACTATTTCATACATTAAATAATGCTTTATTTAGATGATATATTCGTCAGTCAATTGACTTTCATTTAAATCAACTTTCAATAATAGTAAGTATGAGGAAATATATATTATACAAAACCTAATTATTTGATAAGCGGTTTCATCACAATATTATATAAGAAAAATTCAGAAAATTTCTAATATTAAAAAGATAAAAAACGTCATTTTAGATAAAAATTTAATTGGAAATAGGATTTGTTATAGACGTAGACTGCTATTGGCTATTGGAGATGGTTAGTTAGAATTTGTATTGTTGATAGGATTAAAATCCTACATTTAATTAGCAATAAGGTAATTTAGGTCCTACTTTTCTCTTTAAATTGATAATAATTCCAGTTTATAATTAATCAATATGATAGTGTTATGAAGAGGATATTGCGCAAGAATTAGGACCAGCCTCTAAATCTGTCATTTCCATTTCATTATATGAAAGAATTTTTTTGTTAATTGATATTATTGTTCTATAGTTCCCAGGTCTAGGTTGTACTGTGTCTGCTATGTAATCAATAAATTCATCCTTAGTCATAGAAAGAAGTTTTACTTTTTTCTTTATCGTACCAAGTGTTTCTAATATTGGCACTCCATGTTTCAAAGCAATGGATGTTCCATTAAAATGTGCAGGAAGAACAATTGTGTCATCTGGTAATTCAAGAATTTTTTGATGGTAAGTATTATATAACAATTCAGCAAATTTCTTGGCTTCGTCTCTTAAATCTGGTCTTCCAACTCCATCAACAAATAATGTATCTCCAGTAAATAAATAAGAATTTGTAGAATTTTTATCATTTACGTTATTGCTGCTATTATTATTATCAGGGCTATACTCAATAATAAAAGACATACTACCATTCGTATGACCTGGTGTATGAATAGCTTTTAGTGTAACTTTATCATCTATATCTATTTTATCTCCATCTTTAACATAAATTATATTTTTAAGTTCTGTTTTACTAGTATCATAGTCTTCTAGAGAGCTTAAATATAGTCGAATTTTTTCCATATTTGTTTCCGTTGTAATAGTTTTAAATAGTTTTACAATTCCAGATACGTGGTCTGCATGTTGATGAGTATCAATTAATTGTGTTATTTTCAATTCATTATCTTGTGTAATTTTTAAAAAAGATTCATAAATTTCACTACTTGGATCTATAACTGTTGCTGTTTTATCTTTTTTTGTTGATATAATATAACCAATGCATCCTTTTGATATTCTCCTAATTTGCCATATTTTAAACGGAGCTTCTTTTTGAACAGGAATCTCTGCAACATCATAGACTTTATTCCACCCAGCCATTCCTCCTTTTACGCTTTTTACATTATATCCTAATTGATGTAGTATCTTTGCAGCAATCATTGATCTATTTCCGTGCGCACAAACTGTAACGATTTCCTTTTCTTTAGGAATTTCTTTGAATAAAGTAGGATCATTTATGAATAAACGATCAACAGGAATTAATTTAGGATTATTATGTTTTTCATAAGATATTCTCCATGCTTCATATTCTTGAGGGGTTCGAACATCTAAAAGAAAAATATTTTCATTATTATCTATTTTCTTTTTTAATTCTTCGGGATCTATTTCTTGATTCCCTTTTGTGGCCTTGTTATACATATTCTACCTTATATAATTAATCATATTTGTAGGTTTAAACATACTAAACAATATAGTTATTATTACAATTTAATACATTGTGTATGGTTTTCATGTACCCAATTACTGATTAAACTATTCAAATAAAAAGATATTAGTGTGCATGTCAGGATTTACATTACTGTATTTTTATCCTATATATGAAAGGTTTTTGTCGTCAAATTTTTTGATTTGAGTAAAATTTGTTTCAAAGTTATTATTGGATATCATTTGTAATTGTGGAAATGCACCTAATGGATTATATGCAAATTTGGTTGCTGTATGTTCTTTTCCAAACATATCAAAACATAATTTATAAGTCATTTTTCTGACTTTATTTTCATCTATTATTCCTAAACTGTGTAAGTACTCATGAGCCAAAACTGCAAAAACATAAGAATTGTATTCTTCCTTGGATTTGGTATTTTTTATATATTCTAATATATATCTATTAGCAACTATGATATTTGAACCTAAAACATGATATGCTCCTAGACTACTTGGCATTCCTTGTAGTATTAAATTTAGCCCGGTTCTGTTCATTTTAAAAACAGTAGATATAGAAGTTTTTATAAATTCAAATATCTCTCTAAAATCTTCTAATTGATTTAACTTTTTTTTATTGTTTTGTATTTCTAAAACTTTTTGGTTTATTTTTATATCTCCCAGATATAATAGGGGTTCTTCGATTTAATAAATTTTTGTTATTAATAATGAAATGACATTAAGATGATTATATTCAAAATAGTATATAATAAATTTCTTTTTCTAATTCATTTGTTTAATATTAATGTTAACAGCATATCAATCAGATAAAAATAATATTCTGTACAGCTAACACAAATTTAATTCTATTCTAACTTATGGTCCAATGGTTAATAGATTATATATACTACTAATACATAACATGAAGTAAATTTAATTAATTGTAATTATCTAACTGTAAAATATCTTGTAGTATAGTATTTACATATGTCTAATAATAATCAAAAAAGAGTAGTAGTCATTACAGGATCTAGTAGAGGAATAGGAAAAGCGATTGCAAAGGAATTTGCAACAAATAATTATTCTGTTTTATTGAATGCAAGGGAAGAAAAAGAACTAATAGAAAC
>JBIOXM010000025.1:0-25502 GCA_044869655.1 Nitrososphaeraceae archaeon
TCATCCTGTTTTGTATATTTGCTTTTAGACTGGTAATAAGCAATTCAAATAAATTAGACGATTTTAGTTGTTGACTTGGAAAAGAACTAAATAATATTCTTTTTGTAATAGCAGTAAGACTGTTATAATGTGTTTTTGGTGGTGTTAATGGTAATGGAATTATTGTTGTTGTTTCAGATTTCTGTCCAGGGTTAGGGCAAATATGTTTTTTTTTGTAAAAAAAATTCCAATCTTCCTTTGCTGAAGTATTCACTAAATTTGAATACGAAGACCAATATGCACAAGGTTTTGGATTAATAATGTGAGTAGTATTAGAACTCATTTCTTTTTTTAATTTCTTTTTTTACCTTTGTCGTTGTTGTTATTGATTGTATTATTGATGAACAATGTCAATCCTTCAACATCGCATTTTGGACAATTCCAATTTATTTTATAGTAGTCTTCTGTAATATCCATATTTGTCAGTTCTACTTTATTGCTTGGAAATTTGTAATTACAACTCTTACATTTTAATTCTGTTGTTGTCATTTTTTGTTCTTATATTATAAAGATATCCATTACACCTTGAAGGAGTATGTAGCGTTAAATATAGTATGGTTATTAAGAGCAATTTGTTTAAGTCTTTCAACATCAAATGAGTCACCATCGAAAAATTATTTTCTTAGAACTACTACAATCTGTCAATATTTCTAATTCTTGTTTCATATATTCCTCTTTATATTAACTAATGTTTATAATTTGCTATATTCTAAAATCTCCATATAGGCTAATAAAGGCAATAGTGTTGACATATATTCTAATTTAACAACATTCTTTGCAATATGTTCAAGCTATGACAATTAAATTATCTTAGACTATTTAATACTACAACAATATGGATTAAATTAGATATATAAACCAGGATGTTCGATCTTTACCATAATCTTTTTGTTTGGTAACTCAGCATAGAATGTTTTTTTATTCTTATCAACAAAAAAATAAATAACAATAAAAAATTTTTTAAATTGTTAATAGTAATATGTATTCTAGACTAAATACAACCCAATGAACAATAAAATTTGATCATGATAGCCTTTTCATGGGTTAATTGAATATTTGCCAATAATAGTCTTGGGTGTGGCTTTCATTATTATTTTAGGTTAATGCAAATTTATTACTTGTTTTTGTAGATATCTTTTCTTTTTGTATATATGATTGATTAAGTGTGAAAATGTGATTTTAGATGTTCATAGCAATAATGAAGTGAACATTTAGAACATTGGTTTGTTGGGGTATTACGACAAAGCATTATACCACAAACTAACCCTTTCTTAGAGTTATTTCTCCATTCATTATGATCAATGTGATCACTCATAATTGATTAATATTATTTGCAAATGGATATTTAACTTTAAAAGATAACAAAGAAAAAGAATGGTATATAAAATTTTAAATATCCTCTTTAATATTTTTTAACCTATTTGATTTTGTATTTTCTTTTTAGCATTCATTTTTTTACAACTACAAAATTTGGTTATTGTACATAAAAATTACGTTTCTATAATATTATTTTGTCTTTAAAGAATGTGTAATACTGTTTACATAAATATTAATTTTATCTAATTTAATATTCTAAAAAAGAAAATTGTTTTTATTATTATTATTATTATTTCATTTAATATATTCATAGTTAAAGTAAAGTTCATTAATGATCTTTTTTATCATGAACTATTATTGGGCGTGTTATAGCTCCTTCCGATGCGGAATTTACTAAAGATGCGTATTTTGCTAATACACCGGTTTTATAATGTGGTTTTATAGGCTTCCATTTTTTTCCCCTTCTTTTGAATTCAGCTTTAGATATCAAAAGATCAATAGTTCCTTTTTCGACATCAATATCAATAAGATCACCATTTTGTACTAAACTAATAGGACCTCCAACCATAGCCTCAGGAGATATATGTCCTATCATAAATCCTCGGGTTGCACCTGAGAATCTTCCATCAGTTACCATAGATACTTTTTCGCCAAGGCCCTGTCCTACTAATGCTGCAGTAACAGCTAACATTTCTCTCATACCTGGACCGCCCTTAGGACCTTCATATCTTATTACTACTACATCTCCTTCAACAATTTTATTTTTTGATATTGCTGTAAATGCATCCTCTTCAGTTTCAAATACTTTTGCTTTACCTACAAACTTGGTTACCTTTATTCCGGCAATCTTTACTACAGCACCTTGTGGTGCTAGAGATCCCTTTAAAATCTTTATTGTTCCTTCTTTCTCAATAGGTTTTTCATAAGGACTCAAAATATTTTCATTGATATTTAAATTTAGGTTAAATGACTCCAAGTTTTGTTCCATTGTTTTGCCAGTAACTGTTAATGTATTTCCATTTATCAGCCCTTTTTTTAATAGTGTTTTTAATACAATTGGCACTCCACCGATTTTGTCCAAATCTAACATAACATATAATCCTCCTGGTCTCATATTCACAATATGAGGAGTACGTTTTCGTATTCGCTCGAAATCCTTTAAAATTAATTTTACCCCCATTTCTTTAGCTATTGCTAATAGATGTAATACTGCATTTGTAGATCCGCCTAATGCATTTGCAATAGTTATTGCATTTTCAAATGCTTCGAATGTCATTATTTCTTTTGGGCTAATATCATTTTTTATAAGAGTTGCAATAGTCTTTCCTGTTTTATAACACATTTCATTTCTCTTTTCGCTCTCTGCTGGTGGAGAAGCACTACCGGGCAACGACATACCTAAAGCTTCACTAATAGATGCCATAGTATTTGCAGTATACATTCCGCCACAAGAGCCAGCAGATGGACAAGCAACATTTTCTAGTTGAATTAGTTCTTCTATACTGATTTTGCCTGTGTCAAATGAACCAACAGCCTCATAAACATCTTGTATTGTTACATCCTTATTGTTCCAATTTCCAGGCATTATTGTCCCTCCATAAACAAAAACTGAAGGTAAATTTAATCTAGCCATACCAATTAATGTACCTGGCAAGCTCTTATCACAACCTGAAATTCCTACTAAACCATCATATTGATGTGCCCTCATCATAATTTCTATCGAATCTGCTATTATTTCTCTACTAACTAAAGATGCTTTCATACCCTCGTGTCCCATAGCTATACCGTCAGATACTGCTATTGCAGTAAACTCTCTTGGAGTACAATTTACATCCAATACTCCCTTCTTTGCAAATTGTGCAAGTTTACCTAAATGTATATTACATGGTGTGGCTTCATTGCAAGTAGAAGATATACCGATAATAGGTTGATCCAAATCCTTGTCTGTTAATCCCATTGCTTTATACATCGCTCTGTGAGGTGCCCTAGATGGTCCTACAACAGTTTTTCTACTAGGTAATTCCATTTAATAAGAATACAAATGCATTATTTTAATAGTCTTTCCTTAATTATATATGATAGAAGATTAAATATCATTTATTCTATAGTAGCTGTAATTTTTAACGTATCAATTCCTTCAAACTTAAAGATAGTCTCACACATTCCACACTCAGCACTTCCATTAGTCAAATCAGCAACAGATATTTCCTCATTATGGTATTCGCATTTAGGACAGTCAAATGAAAAAAGTACATTAAAGTTTTCTATCTCAATAGTTTCTGCCATTATGTAAGAAATAGGAGGAAATAGTTATATTTAAAATTGGCTATAATTTTTTATACTTATCGAAATCTGTATTCAGAAACTAAGAAATAAAAGTAATATTAGTAATGATAGAAAAAGCCATTATGATTAATAATACGGATAATTATCGGTGTATTTTCTGTTCAATAATTAATGGAACTAGTGAAGGAATAACAGTTTATTATAACAACCATTTTTTAGTATTGATGGATAAATATCCAATTAGTAATGGACATACATTGGTGATTCCAAAGAAGCATTATGATAATTTACTTTCAATGCCTCATGAAGAGGTAGGAAAATTATATTCTCTTGTTAGTATTATAGCTAAAGCAGTAGTTTCAGCAGTTTCAGCAGATGGATTTAATATAGGACAAAATAATGGAAAATCAGCAAATCAGATTATTCCTCATGTGCATGTTCATATTATTCCTAGATTTAAACATGATAATTCTTATGGGAAATGGCCTACCAGATATATTGCAAAAGAAGACGAATTACATGAATTCTCTAAAAAGATAAAAAACCAATTAAATGTATTGTCTGTTCTAGATTAGTTAATTATAACTTATTATTCTTAGTTTTTATTTATCTTCATTAGGAAATTTAATTGTCCTTATTATTGTAGTTATCTTTATGAAATAAATATATACATTAAAATTAGTCTATTTTGATTTAATTTCTTGAATTCCTCCCATATATCTTTGCAAAATCTCTGGAATCATTACTCCATTGGTTGTCTGATAATTTTCTAAAATTGCTACTAATGTTCTTTGAACTGCTACAAGAGTACTATTTAATGTATAGACTAATTTAGTCTCTTCATTTGATTTATCTCTAAACCTGATTCTTAATCTTCTAGCCTGATAATCAATGCAATTTGAACATGAAACTATCTCTCGATAATTTTTCTGTGCGGGTATCCATGCTTCAATATCGTATGTCTTAGATGATATTTTACCTAAATCAGCAGAACATAATAAGACTACTCTGTATGGTATTCCGAGTTTTTTATAAAATTCTTCTGCAATGTTTAGCATTCTTTCATGTTCTTGCCAAGAATTTTCTGGTCTAGAATAGACAAATTGTTCTACCTTATCAAAATGGTGAACCCTGAAAATCCCTTTCATATCTTTTCCATGAGCACCTGCTTCTTTTCTAAAACATGGACTAAATCCTGCATATTTTAGAGGCAATTGAGAGCCTTCTAATATTTCATCCATGTGCATTGCAGCAATAGCATGTTCGGAAGTTCCAATCAGAAAGAGATCTTCATCTTGAATTTTATATATTACATTTTTAAAATCTTCTAAAATTACTGCTCCTTCCATTGCATTTTTTGTGATCATATATGGTGGTTGTAATAAAGTATATCCTTTCTCAGAAACAAAATCAAGAGCGAAACTTATTATTGCATGATTTAGTTTTACTAAATCATTTTTTAAAAAATAAAATCGTGATCCGGATATCTTTGCAGCTTTTTCAATATCGATTAAGTTGAGGCTTTCTCCAATGTCAATATGGTTCCTTATTGTACGATCAAATTTTTTGATTGTTCCATGAGTTCTAATTATGACATTATTTGTTGGGTCTTTTCCAACTGGAACGGAATCATGTACATAATTTGGAAGCAACATTATCAAATTATAAAATTTTGAATTATTATCAGAGATGTTTTCTTCCAGTAATTTTATTCTCTTTCCTATATCTTCCATTTGCTTAATATAAGTCGAAATATCTTCATTTTTCTTTTTTTTCACAGCTATTAAATTAGCAATATTATTTTTTTTGTGTCTCTCTAATTGTACACTTGCTATTAGTTCTCGACGTTTTTTATCTAGGTTTATTAAGTCGTTTAAAGGGAATTTTAAATTTCTTTTATCTAACATGTCGATAATTTTGTCTAAATTATCTCTTAGATCTTTTGGATCAATCATATTTTATCACTTGTTTAGCAAGAGAAATATGATATAGTATCTCATTGATCGTATTTATCATAGTATCAATTTTAGTAGAAGATGTATTAATCATCAATGATTTATTATTTATTGACATATCCATAGAAAGTTCTTTTGGAAAATTGATGTTATCAGGCAATAAAGTATTTAGGATTGCATCTCTTTCCTTTACTTCTGCAAACTCTATTTCAATATTAACTAATATTCTACAATTATGATGATGATTCTCTTTCATATGTTGAAACTCCTTTTCTTACGATAGATATGAATTCTTCAATTTTTGAATAAGATACTTTTAGTGTATATATATTAGGAATATTCCTATCAACATGAGATATAATATCTGGGAATTGTTTTAATATGGAATCAATATCAAATTTTAAATCACAATTATTACCCTTTATACTATAAAATTTATAATTATTATCATTTGATAAAGTTCTTAAAAAAAACCATTTTTTTCTAAAAGTTATTGATTCACTTAAAATTTCAACAATTTCTTTTACATTGTCATCTGCTAAAAGACCCTCTCCATTAATAAATACAAATGAACCATTATCAATAAAGCGCCATTTCTCTTTAAATATGTTCCATAATGAGTTAACAATATTAGCTTTATAATTATTAGTTAATTGTTCAGTTTCTCTCAATGTATTGTTTCTTTCTCCCAAGCATATTCCTATTGCTAATTCAGACTTCATATTTCTTATACAAGCATTGATTACAAACGCAAATTCTCTTCCATCATGTAATATACTATTATTATCTTCTTTTACAAATTCGTATAATTGATTTATTAGCTCATCGGAAATATTCTCAATAATCTCTTTGTTACTGTTAGTTCTACTTGATAGAAAAATGAATTTAGTTATTGCATCTAAAATGATATTTTTTTCTTCTTCAGATATTTCTGCAAAAGTTCTCAATTTACCATTCTTGTGAGTATTAATCCCTGAATTTTTCAAAATTTTATAGCAATTTTCCTTGTTCCATGTAATACCTTCTATGAATGGTGAAATGTTATAAGCTAATGCTTCATGTATGGGCTTATACCCGAGAGTATTAAAAACTAAATCTGTCTTAATGTTTACAATTCCGGTTGATGATGCAACAGATGCAATTTCGGAATTTAATCCAATCAATGATTTTTTAATTCCCGTATCTTGTTTTTCTGCTAATGCAGAAACTATAGCTAAAAGTGACAATTTTTTATTTCCTTTACTTAATTTTTCCGCTAATAAATAGGCTAATCCTCCTGATGATATCTCATTTTTTCCATTTATTCCATATATATAGGGATTTAGTAAATATTCTTCATAATCCTTTAAGTTTTGAGATATGTTATTATGATCCATGATTAATAACTTGTCTTTTAGATTCTTAATTTTTCCAATGTCTTCTATATTTAAATCAATGAAAATATTAAAATCATGATCTTCAGAAATTATCCTTGTTACAGTATCAGGATCTAAATAATCAATTGTTCTAAAAGTAAATCTTGTATCTAATTTTAATAATGCTGTAGAGATAATTGTCCCAGCAACTAATCCATCACAAGTTCTTCTAGAAATTAAAAAAATATCTTTATCAACATTTGAATATATTCTTTCGCCATTGAATTTAAGAGCAGTTTCAAGCTCTTTTTTAACCATTATTATTTATTCTAATTGTGCTATTACTGCAGAATATTTCCAATTTGAAGGAATTTTTCCATTGTATTTGTAATATTTAGAAATTCTATGAATCTTTGATTCTATCAACTCTAATGAGCGAACGTTTCTATGATCGCTATTATGAGTTTTTAAATGTTTTTGAAGTCCTAATGCTTTCTGTAATAATCTATTTAAATCTTCAGGCATTGTAGAGCTAATATTATTATCCTTTAGAATCGTTGTGATTGATTTTCCTAATATTGGTTTAACAAGAGGAATTGCATATTCATCTCTAAGTTTTAATCCAATTTCAGTTGGAGATAATCCTTCATTAGATAATTTCACAATAAGTTCTACTATTTCCTTTGGTTTTTGATTAATCCAACTAGGGGCATCTTTAGTAGCAGGCCTAATTGAATGAGATTTTCCATGAGTATGAGCATGAGTACGAGCCATATGAATACTAATTTTTTATTGTATATCTTAAATGTTACTTAATTATTTTATTTTATATGATAAAAGTTAAATAATTGAATTTAAAAGTGAAGATTAGGATGAATAAACCAAATATCTGGATAGCGACAGCAATGGTAATGGTGATAGGAACTACTTGCTTTGGACTTCAATCAGCGGTAGCACAATATACTGGAAGTTCGAATTTAGAAGAACAATTGAAATTAGCACAAGAAAAGGTTTCTAATGCTGGACAAGAAGGAGCCTATGGTTCAGGTACATCTATGCTAACTGGAGATACTAATGAAACTGCTATTTATATAGTAATACTAGTAGTAATCTTCGGTGGTGTTGCAGGTGCATTCTTTGCTATGAGTAGAAGTAGACATAGAGAACCAGCTAAATACTAATCTTTTTTTTTATTTAAAAAATCTTCATTTATTCTATTATTCGGTTAATTAATAGTATTTATGAATAATATTATTTAAGTTCTAATAACTTTCTAACAAATGTAAATACATGTTTTTTAGATTCAATGGAAATATAATACCAAAATGTATATATCATAGCCTTTGATTGCTATATGATATGGTAGTAGGTGCTATAACCAATCTCAGTGCAATGATTAGTAACGGATTTAGTAGTCTAATTCAACAGGTAGGTCCAAACTATGATCCATTGTTCTACGACGTTATGGTGTATATTTTCGGTACAATATTATTTGCGGTCTTCCTGCTTGGAGTAATTTCTTTTTGGCTAAGAAGGAAGGGACTAGGCGGAGCTTCTGCAAAAGAACGTTGGACACAAGAATTGGAAAAATACTTTGAAAGAGAACAGATTGGTTTAATTCCAGATGAGAAACATCACTGGTAAACCATCATTATAATGATGGTTTGTTTTACACAAACAAACCATGTTTATCTTTTTTTATTTTATTTTATATTATATCAATCGGGTTTATAATACACAACAAGATAGTTTTAAAGTTCATTTATTTTTATTTTAATTCTTAAACAATACCATTTATTTATATATTTTCTATAATACAAAAATACACTTACTTGTAAATTATACTAATTAGTCTAACCTAAACGTTACTTAATAGTAGTAATTGTGGGATATGAATTCTAGGTTAAAATTTTAAAATAAAAAAGAGTAGGGTTATTTAAATAACTTGCCACGGTCGAGTTGCAAAAGTTACTCCAAGTCCAGCACCAATAAGTATTACTTGGTACCATACATTCTGCCATGGTACGGGTTTTAAGATTGCAGGACCAGTTACTTGAACTGTTTGACCTGGACCTAAGCCGGGACCTACAGTTGCAACATTAAGCTGCGTATGTACGTGATATACTCCTGGTTCTAGGGCTTTTGCAGTTACTGTGTAAGGAATTGTAGCTTGGGGTTGAATCTCAAATACGTTACCTGGTGGGTCTCTAGAAGTAAATTCCCATCTGTTACCTGCATTAGTAGATTCACTAAAGAGAGAAATCCATGCTCTTAATGGCCTATTTACAAGACTTTGTAAGGTACCAGTTACTGTTAGTTCCTCTCCAGTTTGCAAATTTTGGGCTGAAAAAGCTTCATCTTGAATTCTTACGAATCGGCTTTGAAGCTGTGCTTGAACTCCATGACCCTCCGCATCCTTAACTGGAATAAGAGTTACTGCAGTAGACATCACAATAACTATAGCTATAGTTACCGCTAATGCACTTTTTATCATATTCGTATAGTAGGGAAGATGAATAACATGGATATATATTTTGCTGTTTTCTTGTCTTCATGTTATAAAATTTTTCAAATAGTAAAACTTTATTAAGAAACAAAGCCTAATTTATTACGAATTAACCCAATACTTTTCTTAAATCTGTTATTATTATACAAATGAATAGCAATATTTAAAAAGGTATATTCAGACACTATTATTATATGACTTTACCAAAAGGATATAGTAGCGGTGGAAGGAGAACTGACGGTGGAAATCGTGATGAAATTGAACGTATGATAGGCCGCAGGGTAGAAAACATGAATGGTGTTTACGTTCTTGGATTTATCTTATGCTGGATCGCAACTGCCGGTGGCATATATGTTGGAGTAACTGTATATCCGTGGGCTTATCCATTGCCTAGTGGCATGTACGCACTGTCTGTACTCACTGTCATAGAGGTATTAGGCTTAATATTTATATTAAAAGTAGCAAACGAAAAACCCATGCGTCCATAATCTTTTTTTATTAGAGTTTATTTTACAAATCTTTTCTTGTTTTTAAAAACTACAATATAATTACAATACAAGGATACAAATTATTTCACTAAAAAAATAAAATTTTATATACAACTTTCAATCGTAGGATGTTAATGGTCTGGCTACGACGTACAACGCACTATCTATTCATAGTGGTCGTTGCTGTTAACAGTACATTATTGACTATCAATGCTGGTGACTATATCTTCTATACTGATTGGGCTTGGACTTCATTTGTAGTATTTTCTATTTCACAATCTACTATGCTTGTGGTAGGAGCAATTTATTATATGCTCTTCACAGGAGTTCCAGGTACGGCGACATATTACGCAACAATTATGACAATATACACGTGGGTTGCAAAAGGTGCATGGTTTGCTTTAGGATATCCCTATGACTTTGTAGTAGTACCCGTCTGGATACCTTCTGCAATGTTATTAGACCTATCATATTGGGCTACACGGCGTAACAAACATGCAGCCATTCTAATAGGTGGAACACTTGTTGGAATGTCATTACCTGTATTCAATATGATAAACCTGTTGCTAGTTAGGGATCCGCTTGAAATGGCATTCAAGTATCCTCGACCTACATTGCCCCCGTATATGACGCCTATAGAACCTCAGGTTGGTAAGTTCTACAATAGTCCTGTAGCCTTAGGAGCAGGTGCAGGTGCAGTGCTTTGTGTGCCAATAGCAGCACTAGGCGCTAAGCTAAATACTTGGACTTACAGGTGGATGGCAGCCTGGAGTAAATGGGATTAAACATCCCTCATTTTTCATTTTAATTTTTTTGAAAAATTTTAATCTGTTCAATAAGAAAAAAATTTAATAATTGTTTGTGATTATTAGAAAATTTGTTTGATTTTGATTTAGATATTGGATTATTATCTGTCTGTAGTGATTTATGAGTTAACTTTAAATGATTTTAATAATTCATTTATATTAGAATTTGTTTTATTTTTATCTAAAATAATTTCTTGTTTTGCAGGAGGATAATTTGAATAGTTTTCTATTTTCATCTCAATTCTTTCATCATACGATGCAACATTTTCATTTTGATAAAATATTCCAATAGGTATTCTATCTCCCCATTCGTTTGATTTTTCTATTACTCTTGAAGCAATTTCATAATATTGATCTGGGTTCTTTAATTCTCCATTATAACCAGAACTCTCTAATTTATATATACGTGGTGTCGCTTTTTTATTTTCTTGATCAATATTGTCCATACCTTGGAACCACTCCTTAGTGTTTATATCATTATAAGTTGGGCAAGGTTGTAGAATATCTAAAAAGGCTAACCCTTTATGTTGTACAGCCTTTACTATCAGATCTTTCAGATGTCTTATATCGTATGCATAACCTCTTGCTATAAATGTAAAACCAGAAATAAAGGCAAGTGCTATAGGATTAATAGAATCATTAACGTTAGGTTGAGTCAATGATTTTGTTTTCATACCTAATTTTAGTGTGGGGGACGCTTGCCCCTTTGTTAATCCATATACCCCATTATTATAAATAATGTATGTCAAATCTATGTTTCTTCTTCCGGAATTAACAAAGTGTCCTACACCTATTCCTAGGCCATCTCCATCTCCACCAACGGCAATTACTTCAAGTTCAGGATTACACAGTTTAGCTCCTTGAGCAAATGGAAGTACTCTACCATGTAATGTATGGATTCCATATGTGTGAATAAAATGAGGTGTTTTTCCTGAACATCCAATACCTGAAAAAATAGCCGCCTTATGTGTAGGGATTGCCAATTCAGCTAATGACATTTGTATGGCATTTAATATTCCAAAATCCCCACAGCCTGGACACCAATCATTATGTACTTCTGTTTTATAATCTGCCGGTTTAAGTGCCATAATCTAAAACAATTCTCCTTTTATTAGTATTATTATTTACTATCTCCTTTATTATTCTATATAATTCATCACATGAGATGGGTCTACCATTATATTTTACTATTTCATAATCTATTTCTCGGTGCAAATTTTGTTTTATAAGTTTTGCTAATTGGGAGGAATAATTCATTTCTATATTGATAATTGTTTTAGCTGAATTTAACATCTTTTCTAATAATTGTTGAGGAAAAGGATTTAATAATTTAACCTGAACAAATTTTATTTTTATTCCTTCTTTATTTAACTCATCTAAGGTGTCTAGAATAGCTCCCTTTGTGGATCCCCAACTTGTAATTACAATATCAGAACTTCCATTATATGATAAAGCTTTGTCTTCATCTTGTATTTCCTGTAAAATCAAATTTAATTTGCCCATACGTTTATCCATCATTTTTATTCTAACCGTAGGATCTTCTGAAATGTGTCCTTCTTCGTCGTGCTCATCCCCAGTATTCCAAAAAATCCCATTCTCTGTACCCAGTGGTGGTCGAGGAGAAATTGCTGTATTTTCTTTCAATTCAAATCTTTTAAAATGTTTTAATTTTTCCTGATCTTGTGTTTTATTATTAATTTTCTTAAGAAAATATCCTCTATCAAGACTGATTTTATTTGGATCAAAAGTTTTACAAGTCATTACGCTACTTGCTATTGCTTTATCTAGTAAATGAATTACCGGTAATTGAAAAATCTCTGCAAAATTAAATACCTTTAATGTATCATAAAAGCTTTCTTCAATATCTCCCGATGCGAAAACAATTCTAGGAAATTCTCCATGACCTGCGTTAATTGCAAATAGTAAATCTCCTTGTTCATGTCTAGTAGGAAGCCCTGTTGATGGACCTGCTCTTTGATATAGTGATACTACTAGTGGGACTTCATTGATACCTGCCCATCCTAAGGCTTCTGCCATTAATGAAAAACCAGGTCCAGATGTTGCAGTTGCAGTTCTTGTTCCAGTCAAAGCACCACCAATAGCCATAGTTATTGCAGAAATTTCGTCTTCTGTCTGTATTACCAATACTGATCCCTTATTGCCATCTATTTGTTCTATTACTTGATTTGTCTCTAAAAATTCACTATCTTCACTTGCAGGTGTTATAGGATAATATGTCTGGAATCTACATCCGGCAACTATTTTACCTAGTGCAGATGATTGACTTCCTTGTACCAAAATAATATCAGAAAAGTCCCTTTTATTTTCATAAAAAGTAAATTTATTATTTTGAAATATCTGTTTAGCATAATTATAAGCATATTCCGCAGCTGCGACGTTGATATCGGCAATTTTGGGCTTCGTTCTAAATATATATTTTATTGCTCTAGATAAGGCTTGACGATTAATATTAATAAATGATAAAGATATAGATAATGCCAAGACATTTATCATTCTGGCAAGTTTACTCAATGCAGGATTATTACTATATTCTGAAAAGTTTTTTAATAATTGATGATATGGAACTCCATAACATTTTATAGAGTTTTGTTGTATTTTTTCTATTAATTTTTTGATTGTAAGTGGATCACTATTACTGTAATTACAATATTCTATTATCTTGCTTTGAACGTCTGAGTCTAACGTAGGAATTTCATTTATTGATGTTTCAATCAATTCAGAATTAAATATAATGATCCCATCAGTAGACACATCTTTTGCATGTCTAAATAAAGTCTCGGCATCAAAAGATACCAGAATATCTATAGATTCTTTATGTGATCGTATTGGTTTATTTGATACTCTAACAGTGAAATAGCTATGCTCTCCTTTTATATTTGAATAGTATTCTCTTTTTCCAAAAATATATAATCCATCTTCTGCACAAGTTTTAGAAAAGATATTAGCAGCGGAATCAACACCACTTCCTTGAGCTCCACCAATCAACCAAGTGATCTCATTTACAGTTTTATCTTTCATACTATAATTTACAAGGTGCTTTTATCTAATAAATATCTTAAAAATAGACTTTATCCACCACCAGTAACAGCATCATATAAACAACATTCACAAGAATTAGTTTCGCCACAATATGGACATACACACATACATATTTCTATGGGATTTCCACAATAATCACATGGAGGTTCGTTATCCATAATAGGATTTTTGGCAGTGGTATCCATTTTTAATATAATCATATACCTTCTTATAAATAATTATTTATAAAAATTTAATTTCATTATTTAATAATTGGGAAAGATTTATTTTTGAATTATAATAATTAAGTAGTATGTCTAACGAAGAACTTGAAACTGAGTTTGAAGAGGACTTAAAAGAAAGTTACGATGAATTTGAAAGCATAGATAATTTGGGTGAGGAATAATCTAGCAATATACTATTTAAATTGATATAAAAATTTTTACTATCATAGCAATTCCATAATTTCTAATCTATAAATAAAGTAACACAAGATAATATAAAATATGATTTCTGAAGGTTCAGAATATAATAAAATTTGCAATGCTATTCGTTCTGTTATAGCAGATCTAAAAGAAGAAGGAATAGATATAAACACCAAATTTGATAAGGAATCTGGATTTATTGGAATATATACATCTAATACCTCGATTTTAAAAAAAGCTAAAAATGGTTTAAATGAAATATTAGAGTTATCATACTCTACAGCAGAGCATCATCCTTATTGGAATATAATATATAATACTTCCGAAATAGCAAAAACCACACTAGATACGTGGAATGAAAATTTTAGTCTTGACCAGATACAAGAAATGCTTTGGAGAAATGATGAAATTAAAAATACTCTAAATAGACTAGAAGAATAAGATTCATCTTTTAGTTTGTTATTGGTACCAATAATCATATAAATTTAATAATATTAAAAAATATAAAGAGTCGTTTAATGAAATGGCTTATAATTTTATTTGTAATTACTTTAGTTTTTTTAGTAATATTCAAATTTCTCTATTTTGGAGAATCTATTCCAATTTTAAATTTGTCTAATAATTTAGGAGATAATTCTCATACTTCCTTTTCTTTAAATGGTTCTATATTTTCTTTAATGTTCATTGGAGACCAAATTCATATAAAGGAGAATAACAATTTTGTAGATTTTTTAAATTTAGGCAAAGAAAAAGAAGAAGAAGTAAATTTTGTAGATTTTCTAACAAATAGTTTAATTGATATTATCTCTAATGAAGACGATTCAAATTTTTCATTAGAACAAGTACTTTCGAATTCAAATATTACTACATCTAATAATCCTAATGATTTAAAAAACTTACTTCTTCTTAATGGTAGTTGGAACTTAGATGTAAGAAATGGGAATATTGTATCATTTGATGCTAAAATATCTGCAATAAATAAAGATGGAATGTCTCCACATATCTATGAAATTCTCAATCTAGTAGTTCTAAATAGTAATATGCCTATTAAATTATCTAAAAATGATAGTACTATTATAGAAGGTAGAGCAGATATTATAACTCCTGATAATATTAAAAATATTGGTCTTTATTTAATTTTGCAAGAAAATTCAATAAGTATTATTTTAGATCCCAAAATATTAGGAAATGACTACAATGGACAACCTATTTATGGATTAACCGATTATATGAAAAACTAGTATATTTAACCAATTATTGTCCAATATTGGTACTGTTTAACTTTACATATTATTTCATACTAACCAAACCTATAATAGATGCTTTTTAATAATTTAGATAATGACAATTTCTCTTGTTGCAACAGAGGAAGAGAATAACGGCATCAAGTTTAAGAATTTACATGATGAACAATTAGTTCAAGGAACTACATTAGTAAAGAGAGGTTTTGCTCACATGCAAAAACATGGTGTTATTATGGATGTTACTACTGTAGAACAGGCACAAATCGCAGAAGATGCAGGTGCTGTAGCAGTCATGGTTTTAGATAAATTACCTTATGATGTTAGAAAGGCTGGAGGAGTGGCTAGAACCGCAAGTATTAAAGTTATTGAAGAAATAATGGAAGAAATTACAATACCACTTATGGCAAAATGTAGAATTGGGCATATATCAGAAGCAAAAATACTTGAAGTAATAGGTGTTGATATGATTGATGAGAGTGAAGTCCTTACACCTGCAGATGAAGAGAATCATATATGGAAATGGGACTATACTACTCCTTTTGTAAATGGTGCTAAGAATCTAGGTGAGGCACTACGAAGAATAGAAGAAGGAAGTTCTATGATTAGAACTAAAGGTGAGCCAGGAACAGGAAATATTGCAGAAGCTGTGCGACATATTAAACAAGTGAATAATGATATCAGAAAACTTCGATCTTTTTATTTTGATAAAGACGAACAAGAATTAATCAAATTTTCTCGTGAACTGAAAATTTCTTATTCATTAATTAAGGAAACTGCTAAATTAGCCAGATTGCCAGTAGTAAATTTTGCTGCAGGTGGGATATCAACACCTGCCGATGCGGCCTTAGTTATGAATTTAGGGTGCGATGGTGTTTTCGTTGGCTCTGGTATTTTTAAAGCTGAAGATCCAGAACAAAGAGCTAAATCAATAGTGTTAGCTACAACATATTATGATGATCCTACAATAGTTATGGAAGCTCAAAAATTAGTAGATGAAAAAAAATCATTATTAGGTCTAGATACTAAAAGTCTTGAATTACGTATGCAAGAAAGAGGTCCTATGATTTGAGCAACAATATTAAAATAGGAATACTAGGAATTCAAGGAGATATAGAAGAAAATATATTATCAACATCTGAAGCATTAAAGAAGCTAAACTTACGAGGAACCGTAGAGTCGGTTCGTTATTCTGAATCCATAGCAGAATTAGATGGTTTAATATTACCAGGTGGCGAAAGTACTGTAATTGGAAGTTTGCTCTCTATTCAAGGTAAAGTATTTCAAACTATAGAGAAGAAAATCAAAGAAGGTATGCCTGTATTTGGTACGTGTGCTGGTTTGATAATGTTATCAAAACGAACATATGATAAAGTTGTTGGAGAGACAAAACAAAAATTATTTGGAATATTAGATGTTGTAATTGAAAGAAATGCATTCGGAAGACAACATGAATCTTTCGAAGTAGATCTTGAAATTCCAGTGTTAGGTAAGGAACCTTTTAGAGGAATTTTCATAAGGTCACCTGTAGTAAATAATGTTGGAGAGAGTGTAACTATCCTAACTAAACTCAATGATAAAATTGTTGCCGTAAAACAAAATAACATTATTGGTACTTCATTTCATCCTGAATTGTCAGCAGATAGAAGATTACATGAATTATTTATCAAAGATATTTTAGAATTTAGGAAAGATTAATTTATCTAACATGCGGGGGGTGGGATTTGAACCCACGAACCTCTAAAGGACGGGATCACCCATTTTTAGATCTTAAGTCCCGCGTCTCCAAATTTTTTGTTATTTGGCCGGGCTCTACGACCCCCGCCCATAAATGCAAGTTTGATAGCCCTGATATTAAACTTTACAAGATTAAAAGTGATTTTTATACAAACTTCTTACCTCTTATAATAGATAATTGTAATTTGACAACAATTAAGGAAATGGTACTGCAGTAAACGGAAGTAAAAATGGTACTTCATCTTCCTCTTCTTTTCCATCTTCTTCCTTTTCTTCCTCTTTTACATTATTGTCCTTATCATCTCTATTATCATTATGATCATTATCGTCAAACAATTCATCTAGAGAAGCATCTTCAAAATCTTCTTCTTCCTTTTCTTCCTCTTTTACATTATTGTCCTTATCATCTCTATTATCATTATTCTCTTCTTCTCCTTCTTCTTCCTTTTCTTCCTCTTTTACATTATTGTCCTTATCATCTCTATCATTACTATCATCTTCCTTTCCTAATACAATATGATTATAGGAAGAATAATCAATAATTAAAAATAGTGAAATACTTAGTATAAATGGAAGGTAGATTTCTTTTCTAAACAAGTATAGTACTATTACTCATGTTATTCTAAATTATATTAGCTTTAAGTAACGTATTACTAGATAATAATACTGGTATATTTAATAGAAATAATTTCTATATGAAACTATCATTAGATTGTTTGTGATATTTTCTATCCTATCCTTTTCATTTTGGAACCGCATTTTGGACACATTAAATTATCATGCTTAGTTCCACATACCATACAATAATAGTTAATCTTGTTAGAATTAAACATGGAAAAATTCTCTACTCCTCCAAATTTCCTCATTTCTCTTCTTCTTATATAAAAGCTTAAAAATAATACTACTGGAATTATTACAATTATTGAATAGGGAAATGGAATTATAAAAGAAATTACAATACTAATTGCAAAATATATTGATATCCATTTTAATTGTTGTAAAATAAAATTTTTATTATTCAATAACTATATTATATATTTCATCTAAATAAATCTTGATCTACTTTTATTTATTGAAACATTTTTTGATTTAATAGCTCATCAAACACTTAATATAACTAAAAGATTTGTATTGTACCTAAATAACGATAAATGATTGATATAACTTTAGGGCATACTCCGGATGCTGATGATGCTTTTATGTTTTATGGATTAGCAAGTGAAAATATAGAGTCTAATGAATTTCGTATTACCCATGTGATTGAAGATATTGAAAAGCTTAATAAACGTGCATTAAATAATGAGTTAGACATAACAGCTATCTCTGTTTATGCCTATGCTTTTCTGAAGGATTACATGATTCTTCGAAGTGGAGGAAGTTTTGGAATAAATTACGGTCCAATTATATTAGCAAAAGAGAAATTTTTAAAAGATGATTTGAATAAAAAGACAATAGCTATACCTGGAAGAATGACTTCAGCGTATTTATTATTATCTCTTTTATTAGGTAATTTTAAAGAAAAAGAATTCCCTTTTCATATGATACCTCAAGCAATTATAGATAATCAAGTTGATGCTGGTTTAGTAATTCATGAAATTCAACTTACGTACAAATCACTAAGTCTGCATAAAATTATAGATTTAGGATCTTGGTGGAATAAGCTTACTAATGGTTTGCCTGTACCATTAGGTATAAATGTTGCAAATAATAAAACATTAACAATAGAACAGATTAGACGCTTTGATTACTTGTTTAAAAATTCTATAATTTATGGTCTAAATAATATAGAGGAAGCGTTAGAGTATGCAATGAGATATGGAAGAGGTCAATCAAAGGATATGATATCTAAATTTGTTAAAATGTATGTGAATGAAATTACTGTTGATATGGGTGAAAGGGGAAAGACATCTATTGAACGAATCTTTCAATTGGCAACTGAAAGAAATATCATATCTCCATTTCAAATCTATTTTGCCTAATTTATAGAATTTACAAAACCAGACAGATAAAATATCCTTTATTTAATTAAATTATAATTAGAACCTATTCTTAAAATCTTTTATCATTATGATTTATTTACGAGGATATAGTATAATCATATGTTTTATATGTTCATAAACTTATAAAAATATAATAAAAAATGTTATAATAAAAGTTAACGATAATTTAATGGAGATTTGTAATTTCTGATACTGTTGATTTGTATAACTATTATTAGTATGTTTCTATTACTTTAAAAAATGTATCTCGTTGGGCAGGCTCCCTTTTTATTTCTTTGATCAAATTTACAAGTTCCTGTATTGATATACCACTAGTTTTTCCTGCAGCACGAAATATTTCCTCTGAAAAAGCTGTACCAACTAAATCATTACCTCCATATGTAAGTGCTACTTGTGCTATTTTTTTACCTAGAGAAACCCAATAAACTGATATATTATCTAAAACATCTTTTAATAATAATCTAGCAATAGCTATTATTCTCAAGTCATAAGTAGATGCACTTTCTCTAACAATCAATTTTTTCTTCTCTAATTCAGTATTCTCTAGACTAAACTTAAGTGGTATAAAAGTATTGAAACCATGAGTTTTTTTATTTAGATCTCTGATTTTTATAATATGATCTACTACATGTTCTGGCTTCTCAATATGTCCAAAAAGCATAGTAGAATTAGTTTTTAAACCAATTTCATGAGCTTGTTTAGCTGTATCAAGCCATTCTTCTCCTGAGCATTTTCCTCTTACAATAATATTTCTTATATCTGAGCTAAAAATTTCTGCGCCTCCTCCAGGAAGAGCATCCAAGCCAGAATCTTTTAATCTGAATAAAATCTCTTTAACTGAGTTTTTGGTTAATTTAGATATGAAAAAAATTTCAGCAGGGGTTAGAGCTTTAACTTTTACAAATGGAAATTCTTTTTTTATATTTCTGATCATGTTTTCGTAATATTCCAAACCAAGTTTTGGATGGAATCCTCCAACTATGTGTAATTCTGAAGCACCCATTTGTTCTATTGCTATTCTAGCTCTTTCAACAATCTGTTCATTAGTTAATGTATAAGCATCATCTTCATGTCCTTTTCTATAAAAAGCACATAAAGAACAACTTGCTGCGCAAACATTAGTATAATTTAAATAATATGATGAAACAAAAGTTACTGTATTTCCTTTTGATTTTTTTCTAATTTGATCTGCAACAAAACCTAAATTGAATAGATTTTCTTCAAATAATTGTAAACCATCATTATACGTTAACTCTTCTCCAGATAATACTTTTTCAATAGCTTGTGTAGGTCTTGATATAATATTATTAATATTATCAGTAATCAATTTAATATAATAAATTAATTTATTAATTGATATATATTCTTCTATGTTATATAGGATACATTTCTTGTAAAGAATAAATAGAATAATCAAACTATAATTTTCAATTGCAAAATAGTTTAAACTATATTACTTCAAAATCAGAAATTGGATATATTTTAAATAATGTATTAAAAGGAGATAGACTTACTCTTCATGATTGTAAAGAATTAATAAAATCTGATGATCTATATACAATTGGCCTTGTTGCTAATACACTTAGAAAAATTCTTTTTGGTAATACAGCAACTTTTATAAACAATATTATTTTGAATTATACGAATGTTTGTGTGACCTACTGTAAATTTTGTGCTTTTTATCGACCACCAGGTCATGAAGAGTCATATACACACAATATCAAAGACATAATGAAGAGAATCGCCTTGTCAAAAGAAATGTTTGGAATTACTCAAGTTCTTTTTCAAGGTGGGCATAACCCAAGTTTATCTATTGAATATTATGAAGATATATTCAATGAAATAAAAAAATTTTATCCATCAATTGCCATTCATGGTCTTTCTGCTTCGGAAATTGATATGATATCTAAAGTAGAAAGAAGCAGTATCAAGGAAGTAATTTCTAGACTAAAAGATGCAGGATTGGATTCATTACCAGGAGCAGGAGCAGAAATTCTTGATGATGAAGTAAAATCAGTAATAAGTCCGCTTAAGATAAAAAGTAACCAATGGCTAAACATTATGAAAGAGGCACACAACCTTGGAATTAAATCTTCTGCAACAATGATGTATGGAACTGTAGAAACTGATGAGGAAATAGCACAACATATCATGAAAATATCTGAATTACAACAAAAAACTAATGGATTTATAGCTTTTATACCGTGGGGGTTTGAACCTAATAAGACCCAAATGCAAACAGAAGGAATTACGAAATATCCTTCTGGAGGGTTAACGCTACTAAAAATGATTGCAATATCGAGAATCATGTTTTATGGGCTTATCTCTCATATTCAATCATCATGGCTTACAAATGGAATTGGAATGGCACAATTGGCTCTTTATTTTGGTGCTGATGATTTTGGTGGAACATTGATAGGCGAAGAAGTAGTCAGTGCAACCGGAGCACGATCAACTGAACTTACTTCTATGAAAATTATCGAATCTATTAAACAAGCTGGATATTATGCTGCAGAACGCGATAATTTTTATAATGTCATAAAAAACGTCTGATACCTGATCGCATGGATTAACATATAATCTAATAGAACTTTCGCCTAAAACATAAACTATTTTTCAGTAAAAAAACTTAATAGTAATCACAAGTACATTTAAATGTCTTTTAGCAAATTGAGTTTCATATGCCTGTTGGTATTGATGATATGGCAATTTATGTTCCTAAATTATACATCGATTCAAAGGATTTTGCAATAGCTAGAGGTATAGATCCTCATAAACTGGAAATTGGAATAGGAATATATAAAATGGCTATGGTTGATACTAATCAGGATCCTGCTTGTATGGCAGCAAATGCTTGTTTAAAATTAATGCAAAAAAATGATCTTAAACCAGAGGATATTGGTAGAATGTATGTTGCAACTGAATCAGCATTAGACGAATCAAAAGCTATGAATTCTTTTGTAATTGGAATGCTTGAGCAGATTTATGGTGATGGATCCTTTGAACATGCGGGAGGAATAGAATGTAAGTTTGCTTGTGTAAGTGGCTCATATGCATTGTATGACAATGCTAATTGGATCAGAGCTGAAGAAAATAATGATAGAGCTGCTATTGTTATTGTAAGTGATATTGCAAAATACGATTTAGGATCAGCTGGAGAATATACACAAGGAGCTGGTGCAATCGCTATGTTAGTAAAGGAAAATCCTAGATTAGTTGTTTTTGATCCTAAAGTTACTTCTACAATAATTAAGAATGAGTATGATTTTTATAGACCTTTTGGACGTGAAACTCCTTTAGTTAATGGAAGTTATTCTAATTATTTGTATCTTATTCAAGTCAAAAAAGCCTTTGATAGTTACAGAGAAAAAGCAATTAAAACTAAATTAATTCAATTGCAAGAAAATGAATCAATAACCGATAAAATCGATTATATTAGTGTACATTTACCATACCGAAAAATGGGTGAAAAAGCATTAGCATATCTTCTACGACATGAATGGAGATTTCTACCCAGGTGGAAACAAATAATAGATGAAGTAGGAATGGATGAACCTACCCCTAAGGATCCTCGTGGAACCATTGAATCTATTTTAGCTGATAAGGATTTTATGAAAGCAGATGAACAGTTCAGGAAAGCGTTTATGCGTACTTCCTTCTTTAAACAAGTTTTTGAACAAAAAATGGCTAGCTCTCTTGAGGCTTCAGCTATAATAGGTAATCTTTACACCGCATCCATGTATATGGGATTAAGAAGTTTATTAGAATTCGAATATAAGAAAAATATTGACTTGGAAAATAAAAGAATAGGATTTGGATCATACGGAAGCGGGAGTAGCGCGATGGTCTTTAGTGGTGTTATACAATCTACATACAAGGAAATTGTTAAAGATATGAATTTAGAAAAAGAAATAGGTAATCGTTCTAAATTGGATATGCAGGAATATATTCGTCTCCATTCCAATGAAGGAAAAATGAATGAACCAATTTCAAATTATAATAGAGAATTTATTTTAGTAAAAATAGGTGGTAATACAGCCGATAAGGCAGGTTTAAGAGAATATGTTTTTTCTAACTAAATTTTATACCTGCATCCAAAAAAGCCGCTAGTAACAAGATCATTATAGAGAGAATTACAGTTAATCTTCCATAGTTAATGATTTTTGAACGGATGATATTAATATATTCTGATCCTCTATTTTCAATAATTTTTGCTTCTGTCCCTTTTCCGAAACTTTTAATGTGGATAATATAACTTGCAAAAGTAATAATTACTAATACAATTTTCATCAACAATAAAATTCCATAATCTGTTTGAATAAAGTTATACGGATATTCAAAAAAAAATCTTGAATTATATAATCCTGTTAACATCAAAATAATAAATGAAGGAAATGCAATATTGTTAAATCTTCTACCAATTTTAATCATGATAATAACTCTTTCTTCCACTGAATTTCCAATATGCTTTAACATGGGAGCAAGAATTATTCCTATAAATATTGATCCCCCAACCCAAATGCTTGCAGATAATAAGTGAATCCATATAACAAAACCATCAATTATACTCATAGTTCAACAGCCTTAATTTAAGCCATCTAATCACTTTAATGTATCTTTATAGTGTTATAGTGCTATATGATAATAAAAATTAAGAAACATTTTAATTCTTTTTTCGAAACTTTATTTGTAATATATGTTCCTTAGTAAAAGAAGAATAGTACTTTTTGGAGTAATAGGTGCTTTAGTGATTACGATTATTTTACTTCCACGAATCCAATATTTTGTTAATGCTCCTGATGTGAATGCAATTGACTTTAACTTAGCAGCTGTTAATATTAGTAATCTTTCAAATAATACTAATAATATTGAGCTATCCTTACTTTTTAATGTTTATAATCCTTCTGACAAAAGTGCTACAACATCAAAAGTTGAATATGATCTTTTTGGGGATAATAAATTATTAGGTCATGGAGTTTTATCTTATGAAGATATTCCATTAAATGGTAGACCTCAATTTTCTCCTGGACAAACTACTACTTTAAAGTCTCCTATTATTCTTCAACCATCGGAAATGAATAGGGATGTAATTGAAAAACTATTAAGTAATTCATCGAATTCAATAAAAAGTATAAGATGGAATGTTAATGGATCTAGTCAGATAGAATCTGCATTTGTTATTTTAGAAAAAAATTTCAGTGATGCTCTTTAATTATTTGATAATAAAAAATAATGAAATTTTTTAGTAATTCTCTATAGCTGATTTGATGGTCCTCTTTTTTTTGTATCTTCAATAACCCATTGCTCAATCCAATTACATTTTGCAGGACTATATTGGCTTGTCTCATCTTCTGTAGAACATAAATGTTGAAAAGTACAACTAAAACATGGAGCTCCTTCTACACTAGCAATCTCAATTGGTCTCCTATCTGCTTCTTTTAATTGAGGTATTTTTTTTACTATTAATTTATAAGTCCACCTGCCTTTGTATAACATTCTTTCTCTAGAAATAAGAGATTGTTTTTCAAGATTTCCAACTAATCTAGACCCATCTCTACTGTCTATAGAGAACGATTTGCATAGTTCTGTTTGAAATATTCCAGTTTCTCCACTCTTTACTATAGCTTGAAACACTTGTTCTGTTAATTCACTTTTATTTTTTGCAGGCAACTTTGGTATATTTACATTTGAAGACAAAAGATAATACTTTTTAGTTTATTTGATATAAAAATCTAATGTATTTGCGTATGTAATAAATTTACATATATTTTAATGACATAACAAGTTAATTTGGTTGAAACTAGAATAGTCATAATAATTGAAAGTTTCAAAAAATATTATTAATTTTTACAAATTTGTATAATTCTCTATATCATTGAAATAAATGCTATTTGTTTAGGAATTGTGATAATATAGTATAACAGAAGCGAAAAAGTAATAAGAACAACATAACTAAAATATCTTGTTGAAAAAAATATCAGGAAAAAATAATACAATAAGATCTAGTATGACTTTGTATACTATGATGATAGCTGGTGCGTTATTGTTATTTTCTTTTAATGTGGATGTAATAATGGGAATTCCTGCGGATATTGTAAAAGGAGATTATTTGTTTGGAAGAACAGTAGGTATTGTAGATGATGAAAATGGAAAGCCATTATGGATAGTATCTGGTATCTGGAAGACCAATTTATCAAATCAAACTCAACAAGCTACAAACAATAATTCCACTGTTTTTGATGCGTCTTTTGAAATGATCAAAACTGATGGAACATCAAAACATACTCACACTTTGACTAATTTTGTTT
>JBIOXM010000026.1:0-2552 GCA_044869655.1 Nitrososphaeraceae archaeon
TGTAACAGGAATAATAACTACTACTGATATATTGAAAATGTTAGAATAAATGACAGATTAACCAAGAATTACAGCTTTTCGAGTCCAATACAACAATCTGCGCAACCTATACATCCCTTACATAAATTTACTTCTGTGGATTCTGCAAAGACTGAGCCACACAAAACACATTCTTTCTTACTCATGATAATTTAAAAAGGATTATAACATATTTAAATTCTACTCAAAATCTTTCATTTATGTTGAGTTAAAACAAAGAATAAACCGTTATCCTACTCATATAGGAGAATAATCTAACCTTATATGGGAATAACTTCAAAGACATACCATATAGTTTATACTAATGAAATTTTTTCAGATCATTTTGTTAAAAGGAGTTGGCTCACTTGTGAGAACCTAAAATATGTTGATATTTTTATCTTGTGAAGTGAAAGACGGTTGTTTATAAAGAAGCAAATTTATCAATTGTATAAATGATATTGTTTATTTTTACCTCCAAGTAACCCTTTAATATTTTGAGTAAGAGGCTTCAATATTATATCCCCTTCGGATTTCTTTATTCAATCTTAATGATGCCATTTTTGACCTTAAATATGCTATCAGGATTAAAAGGTAAGGTTCGAGCAAATAAAAGGGGTAATTAAATAAATTAATTACGGTCTGTCAAAATGGTATAACCGTATTTCCGCATTCTTTATGTGAATGGTTTTAAGGGTGATCTGCATCTACTGATTTATCAAACTGAGTAGGATTTTTATAAATATCTCTTATTCCGTATTCAGATGGATCTCGAATTAAATAATCATTATACACTTTAAAATTGTCATTATTGTAGTTTTTTTTATCCATCTTTTCTCCATATATTATAATTCCATTTTTTGGAAGATCATGGGATAACAAAATTAATCCGATTAGAAGAATAAATAAAAAAATAAAATATAATTTGTACTCTATCATAATACAAATTTTGCTTGACAATATTTTTATGATATGATTGTATATAATATTACAATCTTCTTACATTTTTTCACTCTAAATATATTAAGTAAAAAAGAAGTTGGAGTTTTTCATTGTTATAAAATTTGTGAATATGTACTGTAAAACGAAAATTTCTCTCTCAACATGATCATTAAGTGTTTTACATTTCTTTAATAGTGTACCATAAAGCTGAAGAATTATATTTTAATCGCGGGAAGTATAAAAAATAAAATAATTCAATCAAATACTTAAATAAATTACATTTAAATAATTCTATTAGATCTTTTTAACATGACTATATATCTTTTTTTCTCTGATTTAATTTAATATACGTAATTAATTATAATAAAATTAACTCATCCAGTATTTCGAAAAACTTTATAGCTCATTAAGAAGATGGCGTCCTTCATTCTGGTCATCCGACCTTTGTTTAGTCTCCTTTTCTCAAGTCGATAGTTAAGTATAGATGAAATTATTAATGATTGAATGCCCATGGATCTTATAGGATAAAGTAAGGTCCTAACCGAAAAAAATTAGATTACTACAGAAACATAGATAATGAAGTCAGATAAGCAAATGATAAGATAGAAGGAATCAAGGTAAACCAAGGTAAGCATAAACGATATGAAGGAGGAAATCATTGTAAAAAGAGGCAAAGAAAATGACTAAAACAAAGATAATGAGGGAGAATGATGAATTAAGTTTAGAGAATACCACTATAATCATTTTTGATAAATCAATAGTATAGAAAATTTTACCTTTCATGAAGGAGGTAACTTATCAAGCAAGAGCTAATTTTATTACACAAATGCTTTCCATAGTAACGATAATAGCATTTCTCATAACTTCGACGATTAAACAACTAATGACCATATATAAAGAATTAGAATATTCATTTTCTAGTGTAATTATAAAATTTCGTCTTCGTTTGAGATTTTCAAAAAAACGTAAAAAAGAAGAAATTTCAGTTTTTTGTCCTGTTAATAAAATTATTCATATAAAAGGCTTTTTAATATGGAAAAATAACATAAAATGTTAAATTTATATTTTTTTTATTATAATCAAAAGACATGTTAGAAATAATATTATTTTATAACCTATTATAAGGCACATATAATTTTTTTAATAAAGATTTATTAAGAATGAGAACAATATAATAATATGTGTGGAATAGGCGGACTAATCAGTAAAGATTCTACTGATATTCTAACTCTTACAAAAACAATGATGATATCAATGAACAAAAGGGGTCCAGATGGAACAGGATTATTCATAGATAAGAAACTTTATCAATATGAATCCCCGGAAAAAATCAACTGTGATAATGCTAATACTAAACTAACCTTAGGACACATTCGCCTTGCTATAGTGGGAGATAAAAACCACATTCAACCATTTCAGAGTTGTGATGGGAAATTGGTCATGGAACACAATGGAGAGATTTACAATTATAAAGAGCTCAAAAAAAGACTACAAAATGATCACACTTTTGTATCAAATACCGATAGTGAAGTCGTTATACATCTTCTCGAACACTATTATAAAGAAAATGGATTTTCTAATCTTTTAGACGC
>JBIOXM010000027.1:0-2340 GCA_044869655.1 Nitrososphaeraceae archaeon
AACAAAATGCTGTTTCTTGTGCAGCGCATCCTTTTGCAGTTTCCAATGGAATTAGAGAAAAGGCAATAAAATGTGATATGATTGAAACATTCAACAGTAATAATATTGATCATTATTCAAATATAGTAGCAGAAAAGTTTTCTTCTGATAATCATATGATCTCCATTGCAGGGAGCGACTCACATGTGTTAACAACTTTTGGTAGATGCATAAATTCTATTGAATCAGAAAATAAGTTGGATTCTATCTTACAAGAAATGTTAAAAAGAAAAACCAAGATATTGAAAGCTGAGCTCGCTTTGAAAGAGGAACTTTTCGAACATGCCTATTATATGTTATCAGCTTCCAAGGATCATCTGTTAAACTATATATTAGTTCACCATCCATCAAAATTTTCTTTGGTAAAATGGACTTTAGACTCATTTTTATCTAAACCTAACAGTAAATTGTGGAAGATCTTGGGATCTTTGGGTTTGTATTTATCAAAAAGAGTTTCTAAAAAAGTGAACATGAAAGGGCATAATCCATATGTATTCCAGGATCGATCTTGGAAAACTTTAATCTCAATGAGTTTATATCCATAGTTAGTGTTCTGGTGAATTTAGTCTCAAATATTTTTATAATTGGATTATCTTTGATAACATATGAACAGAATATTCTATAATAAAGGATTGACATTGGGTGTTAGCACTGTTTTCTTGGTCTCCTTTTTCTTTGCCTACAATTCCATACCAATAGACGTACAAGCCCAACAATTCAATAGTCTTATGACAACGATGAACACAAAAATTAATAGCTCTGATTCACAAAATTCCAACTGGACAGGATCAGTAGATATATCAAGGGTCATTAGGGACTCTTTTAATCCTTTAATCAAAATTAGTTTAGCCGAAGCTATTACTAAATCTGAATCAAATGTTGGGAACAACTCTTCTGCCATAGCAGCATTCATCCACCCAGTTAATGGATATCTCGTATATGTAACCTATTTACTCAACGATCGTAATGAAGTAGCAAAGGTTATTACAGATGTAGGAACTGGGAATATCCTAAATGTTGAAAATATGACAATAGAGGAAATGATGTTCAACTTTCATCATGGAGAAATGACAAAATTTGATAACGAATCATTTAAAAAATATAGCATGATGAAACAATGAGATAAAACATTAACAAATTTTAACACAAACTAAAAAATAAATTAATTTTTTTCTTTAAATTTTATTTTGACTCATCATTATCATTTTGATTGAATGGAAAAATTTTTCTAGCAAAAATAAGGTAGGTTGTATGTCCAATCATTCTCATAGATGGTCGTGTCATACCTTCCCTAGCTTCAATATTTCGAATTAAGATTTCAATACACTCAATATCTGTAAAATGATTATTTTTCAAGGAAATGGAAGTTTTCTCAGCTTGATTCATAGTAGGGCATATAGCAAGAAAAGATCCACTACCTTTCAATGCATTATATACTACTTCAACTGCGGTCCATGGATCACCAAGATCAACAATTGCAGCATCAAACCCCTGCAAATTGAAGCCATCTCTGATATCTTGTTCCGTAATTGTAACATATTCCTCCATCTTTGCTTTAACAAGATTTTTTTTTGCAATTTTCATAAAGTCTGAATTAATATCAAATGAAAAAATATGTCCATTAGGTTTTACTATGCTTGCCAAAAAAGTAGTTAAAGCTGCACTTCCTGTTCCTATTTCCAATACTTTTGATCCATTTTGAATTCCGCTTCTAATAACTATATAACCTAGATCTTTGGGATAAACAATTTGAGTATTTCTTTGCGATTTCATAATGAAATCATGAATAGTAGGTTCTATTAAGTAAATTTTTTTGTGCAAAGTCGTATTTATTGTCATACCGTATTCTAAACCAATTAGTGAGGATAAGTCAATAATTCCTAAATGGGTATGCATCTTTTTTTCTTCTTCTACTTTTATCAGCCATTTCTTATTCATGGTATGATAAAGCAAGACATAGTCACCTACGCTGATTTTCATATTATTTACTATAAATAATCTACAATTAATATTTATTATAAATATACATTAGAAAATTCTTCATATTCTTGAAAATGATTCGATTCCTAAAATTTTGAAAAGATTAGCTAAAACCTTTACAAATACCTTTACCAGTATTAGTCGGGTTTCCTTATAAATTTGCTCTGAACTTAAAACAGGAATGTTCTCATAAAAAGAATTGAATTTTGTAGATATTCGATTTGCATATTTTGTTATAATTTTCGGATTCAGTGTATTTATTGACTCTTCTATAATTATATTCAATTTTGATATCTCTTTAATAAGATCACTCTCAATAGT
>JBIOXM010000028.1:0-9097 GCA_044869655.1 Nitrososphaeraceae archaeon
ATAGTTTATGCACCTTTAATGCATGGAGTAACTGAAATATTATATGAAGGAACACCTGATTATCCACAACCAGATAGGTATTGGTCACTTGTTGAAAAATATGGAATAACTATTTTGTATACAACACCTACTGCACTCAGAATGTATAGGAAATATGGTAATAAAATACCCAATTCATTTAATTTATCAACTCTTCGGTTACTAGGAACAGTAGGAGAATCAATTGACCCAGAAGTATGGATGTGGTATTTTACAACAATTGGAAAGGAAAAATGTCCTATAGTAGATACATGGTGGCAAACAGAAACAGGTGGAATAATGATTAGTCATTGTACTGGAATAGATATTATGCCAATGAAACCAGGATCAGCAATGTTTCCTGTACCAGGGGTAGACTTAGCCATTGTAAATGACGAGGGAAATACTTTTCTACAAAATCAAAAAGGTTATTTAGTTATTAAAAAGCCATGGCCTGGTATGCTAATGACTTTATGGAAAGATGAGGAGAAGTACAAAAAAAATTACTGGAAATTTCACAAAGATTACTATTACTATTTTGCAGGTGATTATGCTATCATGGATAATGATTTTTATTTTTGGCTTTTAGGTCGATCTGATGATGTTATTAAAATTTCTGGACATAGAATAGGTACCATTGAATTAGAAAGTACTTTTATATCACACATGTCTGTATCGGAGGCAGCAGTCACTAGTAAACCTGATAATATAAAAGGTGAAGCTATTGTAGCATTCTTAGTATTAAAGAAAGATTGTGTTGAATCAGATCAATTACGTAAAGAAATAATAGAGCATATTAGGAAAAATATAGGGGCTATAGCTATTCCCCATGAGATATACTTCGTAAATAAGTTACCAAAAACGAGAAGTGGAAAAATAATGAGACGTTTGTTAAAATCCATAGCTAGCGGTCTAACTGTGGGAGATACTACTACTTTAGAGGATGAGACATCGATAGAAGAAATACAGAAAATTTATAATGAATTAAACAATATAGTGAAAATTAATTAATTGCTCATTTTTAATCATTCCTAAAAGTAAAATTCAAATCAGAGATTTATTATATTACTTTAGTTGGTTCACAAGATGGCTGTCCTAATTCCAGCTGCTCTTGTGACTTTTTTTATTGGAATAGCAGGCATAATTTTTGTGCCAGATGAGATCAAAAAGAAGCCACTGGATTTTGACAGAGGAACGATTAAGATAGATGATTCAGTAATAGATGTGGAAGTAGCAGAATCGGATGCTGAAAGACAAAGATGGCTAATGTTCAGAGATGAGAAATTTCCAATAAACTCTGCAATGATTTTAGTTTATCCAAAATCTGATCTATATGCATTATGGCTATTAAATATTCAATATAATCTTGATATTTTGTGGTTCAATGAAGAAGGAAAACTAGTTTATTATAAAGAAGATGCTAAGCCATGTGAGAATCCATTAGATCCTAATAATTGTACCTTTAAAACAACGGAACCTGCAAAATATATTGTAGTATCCACAGAAGGATTTATCAAAAAGAATACTATTACCAATTCATCAATTTTAACTATAATATCAATCTAAATCCCAGATTTAGTAGTAGTTTTAATATATCGGTGTTATAAATTTGACATAGGGTTTAAATAGTTTCAGAAAGAATCGGAAATTAGTGAATTAAAAAATGCCAGTTGCAATACTTCCAGATATTAGTGAACAACATTGTATTGGGTGTGCACTTTGTGTAGAAATTTGTACTGCTCTTGGTCCAGATGTCCTTAGAGTAAAGCCAGTTGAAGGATGGAAAAGAGGTAAAGCCTTTGTATTTTATCCAGAAAGATGTATCTCTGATGGTGCATGTATTGGTGTCTGTCCAACAAAGGCAATTTTCTGGATGAGACCAATGGATTATACACCAGGACAACCAATTCCATTAAAGAAAAGCGCACTATTTTCAAAAGGTTGGGAAGAAGGTTAGAATCAGAATCAACCAAACTCTTTTATTTTATTTTTTTTTAGCACTATAAATATTGATTATTTTTGTTATTATTTTAATTCTATAAATATACAAGATATTATCTCTTATTGATAATGCAACCATTTACTGAAGAACCATTTTCTGAAAAAGAAAGAGAGATACTTTTATCGCATTTTACTAATAGTAATAAACCAATATTTGCAATAATTACTCCCAAACAAGTTGATCGAGGAGCACTAATGTCAAGATATTCACGATCCGACAAAAGTATGCGTAAAATATTTTTAGAAGAATTTGCAAATAATCCTAATCGTGGAGATGAATTTTATAAAAGAGTATTATTAGAATATGGTGATGATTCTGTTGCAGAATTAGGAGAAGCACAGGTGGCAATAGAATATGTATCCAATATCGCAGCCAAAAGTATAGAAGACCAAAGAATAGGCTTATCTTATCTAGAAAAATCATCACGATACGTCTCATTCGACAAGAAAAATAATGGTCAGTATAAATATTTGAAAGAACAAAAAATTATGAATTCTAGATATGCAGATGTATATATAGAAGCATGTGACTATGCTTTTGACATTTATTCTAAGAACATAGAAGCTATGCAAAGATTCATTATAGAAAGAGAACCTATAGATAACTTTCAATTTTTTGATTCTGTTTCTAAAAAAGAGGTACAATTTAATAATTTAAAAGAATCCACTGATATAAAATCAGCCCAAAAAATATATAATAATACTATAAAAGCTAAATCATTAGATCTTTTACGTGGGCTTTTACCTGCGTCTACTCTTACTAATTTAGGTATTACTGGTAATGGAAGAGCTTTTGAATATCTTTTAACAAGATTGTATGCATCGAATATAACAGAGATGAATGCTTTAGCTGATCAATTGTATGAAGAGCTTAATCTAATTATTCCGTCTTTTGTTTATAGGACAAAAAATCCGCATGGAATATCTATGCAAAATTATTTAAGAAATACAAAAGATGTTATTCTCAAAATGGCTAAAGAACATCTTTCACAAATCAAAATCTATCCAAATTCAGAATGTGTAAATTTAATATTCAATGAAGATAATACTGAAGCTGAAGTAAAAATTGCCTCATCTATTTTATTTGAACAAGCAGCAGGACATACACTTACAAAGATTATAGAATATGTTCGATCTTTACCAATAGAAGATAGACACAAAATAATTAAGACATATACAAGTTTACGAACTAATAGAAGACAACGTCCAGGCAGAGCTTATGAAATGACTGAATATACATTTGAAATGCTTACTAATTTTGGAATGTTCCGTGATCTACATCGACATAGAATATTAACTTTGGAAAGACAATTACTTTCTACTAGACATGGATATGATGTGCCTAAGGAAGTTTCTGAGCTTGGAATTTTGAATGATTTCAAAGATTGTATGTATAAATGTAATGAGGTGTTTCAATTTCTTGTCAATGACAATTATCCAGAAGAAGCGCAATATGTAGTCAATTTTGCTTATAAATATCCATTTTTTATGAAATTGAATTTACGCGAAGCTACGCATATGATTGAATTGAGAACTTTATCACAGGGACATCCTGATTATCGTTATGTCTGTCAAGAAATTTTTAAAAAAATAAGGAATATTCATCCCGTCTTATCTGAAGGGATAAGATTTGTTGATCTTAAGGATTATAGTTTAGAAAGGCTATCTAGTGAAAAAAATATAGAAAAGAAAAAAAGAGAAATCTGATAGAAAATTAGATAACATTTTAAATTTGTGACTATCAGTTGTATATACGTGTATCTTTTTATTATTATTTAAAACCAACGCTCTAAAGATTGGCTTCTTTTCTCTTGACTTTTTTTTACTTTTTCTAATGATGATTCTACTCGTTCCTTTGAAAAATCCATTGTATCACATAGAAAATCTATAATTTCCTTATAATTTGGATTATCAAATTCTATATTATCTATAGAAATATTTTCTGGATTAAGAAATATTTCTCGTATCTGTTGATATGGAACGTCTTTTAAATTATCTTTTACTTTTTCTATTTCTTCCAATCTGCCATTCTCTCTTATTAGCTTTAATGCAGTTTTAGGACCTATACCTGGGAGGCCACCAGGATTAAAATCTGTTCCTATTAGGATACCTACATCTACTAATTGTTCAAGCGTCAATTTGGTAGATTCTAAAATCTGTGATTGATGAATAATTTCTGGTTCTATATTTACATATTTGTTTTTATTAGGAATTTTACGTTTTCCGGTTATTGTTAGATTACGAATAAGTCTTTTAGCTCCAAAAAGTAAAGAGTCATAGTCTTGACTTGCACAGGCATATACAGTTCCATCTTTAGTTAAAATTGATGCTGTTGCTTCCCCCTCTGATGGTGCGTGAATAACAGGAATTCCTAACATTTTTAATATTATCTTAGATTGTTCAATAATTTCATTTGTTAAAATTACTGTGCCTTGACTATATTTTTTAGCATCTTCCAATCTACCCTCTTCTAATGCTTCTTGATATTTTTCGATAGCTTCTTGTTTAGATTCCTTTCTTCGCTTTATCTCATTAAATTTTAATGAATGAGGTTTTCCATCAAAAATATATAATAATTTTATGTTCTCTGTTAAGAAATTAATATTTCTATAAAATAAACCACTTAAGTGACTTGTTATTTCTCCTTTGTTATTAGTAAGAGGATCTCCAGTAGGACCACGAATTGTTGCTAAAAATTGATAAATCGTATTATATGCATCTACTGCAATTATCTTATCTGATAAATCAGATGGTTTTATTGAACATGAAGTTAAAATTGGTTTTAGATCTATTCCCATTTGTTATGTATATATGTATTAATGTACCTTTTATTTTTTCATATTGTATTATTAAAAAAATAGAATGTAATTGTTATCATATTAAAATAATCATAACGAAAATTCTTATAGATCTGTATAATAATAAGAACATATAATTCAGAATAGATAGATAAATTTATGAATACAAATAAAAAATCAGTTTTGTTTAGATCCATTATTATTATGATTCTTTTCCTTTCAATGTTTTATCTTGCTCCAATAATAGCTCAGAATTCTACTTCAATAACAGAATCACATTTAATCGGAAACTGTCAAACATTTACAAAGCTACAAAATGAAAAACTTAACCTAGAAAAGAAATTGAATGAAACCAAACAAAATTTTCTACCCAATCTAATACTAGAAAAATCTTTAACTTTAAAATTAGATGATCTTAACTCTAAGCTTGAATTATTGACTGACAATAGATATTGTAGCGAACTTGAAAAGCATATAACAGATCAAAACTAATTCTTTGATAAATTTTAATATTATTGTTAAAATTTATATATAATTTTTAATCAACCTCTTCTATAAATATAAAATATTGTTAATCTCTCTAATTTATATTTTATATACATAGCACAAATTGAAAATATCTATAAAGTTATTACATTAAATTAATAGAGTTATTATATGTAAAACTAAAAACTTTCATTCTTAAAATACTGTCTGTATGTAAATTTTATATATTAAATAAAATCTTATTATTAAATTGAAAGATAACATTCACGTTGTTTTCTGGAATCTAGGAAACTTATTTGATATTCAACCTAACGAAATCTCATCCAATCTGGAATTTACTCCAAATAAAGGTTGGAATGAAAAAGTTCGTGATATAAAGATACAAAATTTAACAAATATAATTAAAAGTACTTTCGATACTGGTCCAGATTTGATAGGTGTGTGTGAAATTGAAAATGCCTTTTTAGCTGAAAAACTAATAGATGAATTAAAAAAATCATTAGGTAGAGATGACTATCAAATAGCTGGAACAAACATAGATGGTAAATTAAAACCATATCATAAAGGTCCAGATCTTAGAGGAATTGATACATGTTTAATTTATTCCAATAAGATCTTTGAACAACTTGATGGTCATGGGTATATGATAAATTTTAGATTTCCTACACGAGATATTTTTTATGCCAAATTTAGAGTTTTGAAAAATAATGCTAAACTAAATATTTTAGTAAATCATTGGCCATCAAGAAGAGGTAGAGATGATTATTCCGAACTTATGGATACAGAATATTCTAGATATATGGCAGCAGAACATTGTGGAAGAATAGTGGACTCTATTTTAAAATATCCGAAAATGGAAATAGAAAAATTCCCAAATAATGTTGATTCAATTCATGAAGGAAAAACAGTATTAGAAAAACTTGAAGAAAGATGGGACATAAATATTCTAGTCATGGGTGATTTTAATGATGAACCATTTGATAAAAGTATTATGAAATATCTGTATGCAACACCAGACAAAAATTTACTACGTAAATGGAATAGAATCTTTAGGTTAGCAAAAGAAGATTTTAAAAATAGAGATAAAACCTATAAACAAATTTACTTAGAACAACCATCAGTTTTATTTAACTGTATGTGGAAGCTTTATCCTAATGGAAGTTTGTATTTCCGGAAAACAAATTCATTTAATCTCTTTGACCAATTTATAATATCACGAGGTTTATTATGTGGAAAACAGGGATTAAAAATGAACCTTAATTCTATTAATATAAATACTCAAGGTATGACATTAGGTGAAAATTTATCAGAAAGCAAATTTGAACAAGAGAATAATTATGATGAAAGATTAATCCCATTGGAATTTAAAGGCAGACCCATGTCATTTGAATTTGACAGAACGAAAAATGATATTAATAATAGCAGTATACATTTAAATGGAAATAAATCAAGACAGCCAAGTGGATATAGTGATCATTTTCCTATAACTTGTACAATTGATATATTATAAAACTTTAAAAGTTAATGAATTTTATAATTATGTAAAAACATATAAGATTCTAATCTAACTACTAAATTTCTATTAATAATATTAATTTAAAATTTTAAAAAGTATTCTCTTTTCTGTCAGAAGGCTAGTTAAAGTGGCTATATAACTTTGATTTTCCATTTCAAGGCTAAGAAATACACCTGCCATGCCTGTAGGTATATCAGAACTTAATCTATCATGGACTACTTCGACTATATTTATTCCTAATTCAGATATACTATCTAATACATTTTTGAATTCTCCAGGTCTATCTTGCAAAAGAAGAAAGATTTTAGAAAGCCTTCCTGTTTGTATCAATCCTTTTGCCACTATCTGTCCTAACAAATACATATCAATATTTCCTCCAGATAGAATGACAACTATATTTTTCTTCTTCTTCTTCTTCTTCTTCTTATTATTATCGCTTGTAGTGGATGTATGGATTTTATAATCATCTATATCATGAGATTTTGAAAGTAAATATGCAAGGCTTGCTGCACCAGCTGGTTCTATTACTAGTTTGGATCGTTCCATTAATAAGAACATAGTTTTGACTATTGCAGAATCATCAACCAAAACTATATCATCAATAAACTCTTTAATTATTTCAAAAGTGATATTGCCTGGAGATTTTATTGAAATTCCATCTGCAATAGTGTATCCTGCTTTTACTACTTGTAAAGAACCCATTTCAACAGACCGTTTCATAGCTGGATATGCTTCTGATTCTACACCTATTATCTTTACATTAGGATTTTTGGATTTTATCGCTATTGCAATGCCTGCTGCTAATCCTCCACCACCTATTGGTATATAAATTTCATCTACTTCTGGTAACTCGTCTATTATTTCTAATCCGATTGTTCCTTGTCCTATAATAATGTCATAATCGTCATAAGCAGAGATTAATTCTAATTTTTCATCATTTGCCATTTGTTGTGCTATTCTAAACGATTCATCATAGTCTGATCCTTTCAAGATTACTTTTGCACCATACGATTTTGTAGCTGCTATTTTAGACAAAGATGCATTCTTTGGCATTACAATTACACAAGGAATACTCTTTGTCCATGCGGCATATGCAACTCCTTGAGCATGATTTCCAGCAGATGCAGCAATAATGCCATTATAATTTTTAATTTTTTCTTGAGAAAGCTTATTAATTTTATACAATGCTCCTCTCACTTTAAAAGTACCAGTTTTTTGGAAAGATTCAATTTTCATAAATATATTAGATCCTGTAATTTCTGAAAAAGTCGTTGATTTTTGTAAAGGTGTTTTTTTAATATTGTTGGTAATTAATAGATCTTGTGCATGTTGTATATCCTCTATCGATGGGAACTTATTATTATTGAAATTAGTACCATTTTTGTAAAGAATCATCTTTTAGCATGTATAGGTTTATAACACTTATAAAGAAGCTTCCATAAATAGTTAAAGTCTCACAGTTAAAAGCTTCAAAATACATTTTATCTATAATTTATTACTAAAGCACTAAAGAAAATCATGATTTAGTAAGATTATACATATAATTGCTGAGCAATATTTTAGTCATTTTGTATTTGACAATATTATAATTTTTTATAAAAATTTTTAATTATAACATTACTGATATTAAAAGAATATAATTGAGTTATAAATAGTCAATTATATTTCTTAGAAATTGTAATAATTGTTTAATATTGTCTAAGTTAAATTCAGATTCTTCAAAAAATAATTGTAGTTTCAAACGTGCACTAGTTATATCTCCTCTATCTAGGGTAGAATTAACATCATCTAATTCTTTATTTAATTGCCTTAATAATACATCTAATGTTTTATAAAAAGTTTTTTTATTATTATTAGTATAACAATTATAAATCATTATTTCAAATTCTTTTAAAAGTTCCTCTTTTTTAGAATTATTTTCTTTTTTTCCAAAAACTTGCATAACTTTTCCAATTTTATCAGATCTCCATCCATGATTTTTAATTAAATTATCTATCGTGGTCTTAATTACACTAGCACTGTTATTAATATACCTAAGATCTTTTGGGACGACTTCATTATAATTTTTATATTTAGATCTAAATTCATTTTGGAATACTGTATTATTATCAAGTTTATAAAATGGTAATAGTATATTGATGATTTTTGTATGTATTATTTCTATCTCTACTAATAAATCCTTTAATGCTACTTTTGATTTATTATCTAAATATGATACTAATTTAATTACAATATCTAACAACTTTTCTAAATCGTCTTCAATACCATTTTTTTCTGA
>JBIOXM010000029.1:0-2326 GCA_044869655.1 Nitrososphaeraceae archaeon
CGTCGTTAAATTTTTGTTTTGAGGTAACGAAAATATTGGTTCCACTTTTAGTTTCAAACCCTCCCTGAAGAAATTCTTCTGGAGTAATCCAAATACCATAATTCATATTTTTTCCAGGAGTATCGTCGTTCATTCCACCTTTGTTCACAATAGTTCCAGGCTCTAAATAATCCTGTTTGTCTGTTCTAAACCACGTAGATAATGTAAAATCTTTTAATTGTAATCTTTCGCTATTTTCAACATCTAAAAAATTAGACCCCCCAAGAGTAAGAAATGTCGGTGACGGTTGAGATTCAACTAATACATAATTCGAGTTAAGTAATAAAACACAAGAAAAAAGAGTAATTAGTACAGCCGATAACAACGGAAATTTTCTATCGGAAATTTTCATATAATTTGCTCCTAGATTTTTTTAACATTTATTCTACTATTTAAAAATACCCCTATCATCATCTACAATTATTTTTAGATTAAAAATATTATTATTATTCCATATATTCTTTCGATAACTAAGTTTTCCTAAAATTTTCTCATCCATTTATATGAAAAAGGTTTCTGAATATTTATAACAAACCCAATTTTGTTTCATAATTATTTTTCATGTTTATAATATATTATATAGTTCCACTACTTTGTTTAAATACGGAATTACAAAAAATGAAATTTAACAATCAAATACAAAAATTTCTAAGAAATTGTATACTTAAAATTCTCGATGAATTTCATCTTAAAAAAGATAATTGTTTAAATGAGATAAACTATTTTATTGATAGTCTTATTTTATAAATAAAAGATACGTGAATATAATTGCTAAAGTTTCTAAAATCTAACAAAGGTCTAGTATATATCATTTTGGGAAATATCTTGGGTGCTATATTAACAGGTGGGTTTTGGCTTTTGTTAGCATCCCTACAGAGCGTAGAAGAATACGGGGAAACTAGTTATATGATTTCAATGGCTTCCTTGGCGTCTAGTTTTGCTCTGTTGGGTTTGAATACCGCTATTACAACTTTCATTCCCAAAGGACATACTAAAATTCATGTTGCAGCAAACCAAGTCATATTAATTTCAAGTATTATTGCTGCATTAATTGTTGCACAGAGAGATTGGTTATTAGGTTTATTCGTAGTTGGAATGACTTTTTGGATGATGAGCATATACGAATTCCTTGGAAGGAAATCATATAAGCAATATGCAATTGCGAATATTGGAGCGAGAGGTTGTCAACTTTTACTTTCTATTATCTTCTATTATCTAATTGGTATTCCTGGAATTATAATTGGTTTTACAGTCTCTTTTTTCTTATTTAGTCATAGATATTTTCTTTCAATCAAATATTTTACAAAAGACTTTAGCGCGATTAGTGGACAAATGAAATTTGCCTTACATAGTTATTCGTTCAATATGTCAAATGCATTATTAATGTACTTTGATAAAATTATTATACCTTCAATTTTTGGATATGCTATTTTAGGATATTATCAATTAGGTTTTCAATTTTTAATGTTTCTAGGAATGGTCCCAATTAGCTTTTTCCAATATCTTATTCCAGAGGAATCAAGTGGACACAAAAAAACAAAGCTAAGAATAGCAGGATTCGGATTATCTATAGGCCTAGCGGCTTTACTCTATTTGTTGAGTCCAATCCTCATAAATGTATTTTTTCCTCAATATCAAAATTCATTAGATGCCATAAGAGTAATCAGCATTGGAATAATTCCTATGATGATAGGATATATTATTAATTCGAAACTCTTAAGTGAAGGGAATACAAAGGGTGTGGTTATTGGAGCGGTTATTTATCAAATATTACAACTTTCCTTAATGATTTTACTCGGGAGATTGATCGAAGTTACAGGTATAGCACTTTCTGTGGTTATAGCTCTAAGTGGCCAAGCAGTATTTCTTCTTTTTTATCAAAAATGGTCTAAAAAAGTTATACAATAATCATCATGTATTACTCTTTCATCATCATGTATTACTCTTTCTATACCTAAAATCGAACAGTTTTCACAATTTCAAATGCTTCTGCATATTTTGTGTTCATTTGATATCCACGATATAACGCTCTTCCTACAATAGCCTCTATCCAAAAAGGTCCACATCTAAGATTCTGTGATTTAAAACACTTTAAAGACTTAGTTTTATTTTCAATTTCTTCAGTAATATCAACAAATAGCTGTGGCCTAAAGGCTTTTTCTGTTAATCCTCCAGGTATTGTTGTTTCATACATATACAAATTATTAATGTCCCGTGATGCAGCAATAACAGACTGAGTAAGAATTTGATGATCTTGATGGGAATCACCTATCCATTGAGTATAAAC